>DAICZK010000053.1 GCA_027311185.1 Sulfuriferula sp. | reverse complement strand
TTCCACCAGCCGCTTGGTCACTACCAGTCCGATACCCGTACCCTCCTCGGCGCTGGCTTCCTGCCCCAGACGGTTGAAAGGCTGAAACAATTGTGCCAATTTTTCTGCGGACAAACCCGCGCCGGTATCGGAGACGCTGACGCGAACGCGCCCCTCAATACTGGCGCTGCAGGCGACGACGACACTGCCGTCGATCTGGTTGTATTTGATCGCGTTGGAGAGCAGGTTGATAATCACTTGCTTGACCCGCGTCCGGTCGGCGCGAACAAACCAGGGGTTGTCGGTCTCGGGGAAGGTCATCTGTATGCGGTTCTTTTGTATCTGCGGCTCTATCATGGCCTGGCATTCGAGCAGCACTTCGACCAGCGATACCGGCTCCAGCGACAACGACAGCCGGCCCGATTCTATCATCGCCAGATCGAGAATCTCGTTAATCAGGTCGAGCAGATACCAGCCGCCCTTGAGGATTTGCTCGATACTCGCCTGCTGCACGGCGCTGGGCGGAGGTGTATCAGATTCCATCAGCTGCGCAAAACCGAGGATAGCGTTAAGCGGGCTGCGCAGCTCATGGCTCATGCTGGAGAGAAAATCCGATTTTGCCAGATTGGCTTTTTCCGCCGCCGACTTGGCGTCGGTCAGCGCAGCTTCGACCTGCCTGCGCTCGGTCAGATCGCGGGTTAATTTAGCAAAACCACGCAAGTTGCCAAGCTGATCGCGAATCGCCGTATACACCACGTTAGCCCAAAACCGCGATTCGTCCTTGCGCACCCGCCAGCCTTCATCCTCGAAACGGCCGTCGACCATCGCCGCCCTCGGATCGAGCTGAGGCTTGTCGCCGTCACGCTCCGCCGCCGGATAAAACCGCGAAAAATGCTCGCCGACAATATCCTCCGCGCTATACCCCTGAATGCGTTCGGCGCCGGCATTCCAGCTCACTACCCGCCCTTCCGGGTCGAGCATGACCAGCGCATGATCGGTTACGCTCTCCACCATCAGGCGAAAGCTCTCCTCGGTCCAGCGCAGTTTTTCTTCTATCTGCTTGCGCGCCGTATTATCGGTACCGATCAGCAAATAACCGATGATGCTGCCCTGATCGTCGCGTAGCGCCGTGACCGACACCACCGCCGGAAAGCGGCTGCTGTCCTTGCGGATGTATGTCAGTTCATAAATGTCTTCAATTCCGCGCGAAGCCTTGAAAGCCAATGCCTCGAAACCGGGCGTAATGGGAGTCGCCAGCTCGATGCCCAGAGCAATCGCGCGCGCAATCAGTTCCTGCGGGTCGGAGATGTCGGCTGGCGTGATCCTGTTGACGACTTCCACCGCCGCATATCCCAGCATACGCTCCGCGCCAACATTGAATAATTGAATAACTCCCTTCTCGTCGGTAGCGATACTGGAGAAATTCGCGCTATTAAATATCGCATTCTGCAAAGCGCCCGTTTTTAACAGGGCTTCCTGACGGCGCAACTCGGCGACACGTTCCACCGAAGCATACTGCGCGTGGGAAATGAACAAATCCAGTGGGTTTTCTGACATGAGCTTACCTGCTTGCCGGCAACGAATTAAAAACACGGGAACCGAACGCAGTACGGCGCGACCGGCTGCTGCACGAACATAATGCATCAAGATAAAGCTGAGTTCAGTATAGGGTATTTGCCCATGCCAATGTACTAAAACATTGAAAAAAAAGTAAATCGCTTGCCCGTTCGCAGCGAAACCTTTATCGTGACGGCTATTATCCGCACGCAGGCAGCTTCGCGCTCCGTAATCCGCTGCGCGCACTCCGATACGCAAGCCCTCCATCACCGTTTGATCGGCACAGCCGGCACCCGAGCACGCCCATGAACAACAAGATTCGCAGTCTGCTTGCCCAAATACGCGATCTGGACGAAGAATTGCGTAGCGCCCTGCATGAACAGGAAGCGCAATTGCTGTTCGAGGTTCACGGCAAGCGCGTTCAGTTCGAGAAAACCATAGAACAGGCGCAGCGCAAGCTCAAACAGGGATTTTTCCGCTGGCTGGTCACCAACCGCCCGCAGAACCTGATCACTGGGCCGATTATTTACGGCATGATCGTTCCGCTGGTGATCAGCGATGTGTTGGTCAGTTTTTATCAATGGAGTTGCTTCCCCATTTATCAGATCGTCAAAGTGCGCCGCGCCGATTTCGTCGTATTCGACCGCAGCCAGCTGCAATATCTCAATGGCATCGAAAAATTTCACTGCGCCTATTGCGAATATGCCAACGGCGTTATTGCCTATATCCAGGAAATCATCGCCCGAACCGAGCAATATTTCTGTCCGATCAAGCATGCGCGCAACATACTCGGCTCGCACTCCCGCTATGCCTATTTTCTCGACTACGGGGAATCCGACAACTTTGAGACTAAACTTGAAAAATACCGCACTGCCCTTGGCAAAGCCGACAACCTCGGACAACCCGATGACTGAACCTGCAATCCTGATCTGGACCGAAGCCGGCGCAACCCGTCAGGCCGTCTGGCGCTCTGAAAACAAAACTCCACCGCCCGCCCGCGTTATCGTAGCGGACGACGCCATGACCGCCGACACTGCGTACCGTCTGGCCTGCGAAGGCACGGCGCTACTCTGGCGCGGCGATTTCAATAACGCGCGCCAGTTGCTACACGCGCTGGCGCGACGTGTCGAGCGACCACCGCACCGCCGCAAAAAAACCGCCCGACAGGCGGCTACGCCCAGCGATGCGTTCAATCTCTATCGTCAGGCGCAGTCCTTGCGTGCCCGCGTGCTGGCCATGCTGCTCGTCCCCCTCAACGCCGATTACGCCATCCCGCTGCGCCGCGCGCCGGAGGTGCGAACCGCGTGCAGCGAAGCTTACGGCGCCGAAACCGCCGCCTCCGTGGTCTCGCTACGCGAACTGCTGGGTGTGATCGGAGCCCACGAATGGCGCAAAAAAGGGATCGCGGTCCCTGCCATCGGCGGTCGCATCCACCCGCATTACGGCGTGTTTTCGCCGGTGCGCGGCGAATATATGGAGCTGGCGGCCGACGCGCCGCTACCCTCGCCCGCCCTCGCGTTCGACATCGGCACCGGCACCGGCGTACTCGCTGCGCTGCTGGCTCGTCGCGGCGTGGCGCGTATCGTCGCCACCGACCTGGACCCGCGCGCGCTGGCCTGCGCCGACGACAACATCAACCGGCTCGGCCTGAGCCGACAAATAGAGCTGGTTCAGGCCGACCTGTTCCCCGCCGGACGAGCACCGCTGATCATCTGCAACCCTCCCTGGCTGCCGGCGCGCCCCAATGCGGCAATCGAATACGCGATTTACGACCCGGACAGCCGCATGTTGCGCGGCTTTCTCGAAGGGCTGCCCGCCCACCTCGACCCGGCGGGCGAAGGCTGGCTGATACTGTCCGATTTTGCCGAACACCTGGGTCTGCGGTCGCGCGATGAGTTGCTGGCAATGATAGCAGCAGCAGGATTAAAGGTTCTTGAGCGTTCAGATGTCAAGCCGCATCACCCCAAAAGCGCAGACGCCGCAGACCCGCTGCATTTCGCGCGCGCGGCGGAAACTACTTCGCTCTGGCGGCTTGTGTTACGCTGAGTTCTGCGCCCCGCCCAAGCTGTTCTGTATTCGTCGCGCGGGTCGGCGCAACGCCACAAGAACACGACGACAACCCGTCAAAAAAACCGGACACCGCATATGACTCATGATAGAGTGGCGTGTGGATGGCTGCGAACATAAATGCGTTGTAATTCAGCGCATTCGCGTGCCAGGCGCCAGTTTGCCAATAATTTTCATAACACCTAGTGGAGAGACTGAGCAGTGATTGGGCCGGATGATTCCATCGCCATGAATATCGATGCTGCCGATATCGAGTTGCGCAAGGCGTTTCTCGAATTCGGCCAGCGCGATGTCGCCCAGCTCAAAGCACTCCACGAATGCCTCGCCAGCGATCGTGACGCTTATATCGACGCATTTTATGCGCATCTAGCCTCATTCAGCGAACTCGGTGCGTTTCTTGGCGACGACGCGACGCTCAAGCGGCTCAAACTCGCCCAGAGCGCCTATTTCGACCAGCTGACCTCGGGCGATTACGGGGATGCCTACATCCAGAACCGGCAGGGTGTCGGCATCGCCCACCAACGCGCGGGGCTAGCTCCCAAATGGTACATCAGCGCCTACTGCAAATATCTCGCTCTGGTGATCCCCAGAATTACGCAAGCCATGCAGCCGGACGATACTGCGACGACGGAAACCTTGCTGTCGCTGCTCAAAATCGTGTTTCTCGACATCGGCATCGCAATCGACACCTACATCGACGCGCAAGGTCGCGCCATCGAACAGAAAGCTTCGCAACTCGCTACCCTGAATCAGGTAGCTGTCACCATTTCCTCAACATTGGACTGGAAAAAACTGCTGGACACCATCACCAGCTCCAGTATTACGCTAAGCGGGTCGAAATGCGTCTGCCTCGCATTTTATGAAGAAGAAACCCGATGCTTTGGAGAATTACACGCGCAGGGATTGTCGGACGAGTTCGTGGCCAACATCTCGTTTCGTCCTGGCAGGCTTGCCGAACAAGTCCTGGAGTCAGGCAACTGCATACTGAGCAACGACCGTCCGGACAGCGAATACAAACTCAGCAAGTTCATGCATGAGCAAGGCATACTGTGCTTTCTCTGCCTCCCGCTACTCAGCCACGGATACCCGCTAGGCGTACTTTATCTGTACCGGACCGACCGCGATGTTTTTTTTCCGGAAGAAATCGATCTTCTGATTACTTTCTCGCATTTGGCCGCCGGCGCCATCGAAAACGCTCGACTCCAGACCCACACCCTGAAGCTGGCAGCAACCGACGCGCTCACCGGCCTGATGAACCGGCGCGCGCTCGACGAACGCTTGAATAACGAACAGCAGCGCGCGCAACGCTACAACGAAGCCTATGCATTAATGTTGCTCGATATCGACCATTTCAAAAAAATCAACGATACCCACGGACATGCCGCAGGCGACAGAGTGCTCAGAGCGCTGGCGGACATCCTCGCGCGACAGATCCGCGATGTCGACACCGTCGCGCGCTACGGCGGTGAGGAGTTTGTCATCGTGCTGACCGAAACGGAAGGCGAAGGCGCAAAGATCGTCGCTGAACGCATACGCAAAATCGTTGTAGGAACGCCGTTCCAACTACCCAGCGGCGCCGAAATCGATATTACCATCAGCGTCGGCATCGCCTGTTTTCCGCGTTGTGGCGAGACTGTCGAGAATATAATGGAGCACGCCGACCAGGCGTTATATGTCGCCAAACGCACAGGCAGAAACCGCGTTCTTCTGTATAACGAATTGTTGCAGGCCGAACTGGAGCAGAACCCCGACCACGTCGTGCACATGCTCAATAGCGGCAATACCCGGGCCGCGGCCGATATTGTGAACAGAAATATCCCATTTCGCCACGATCACGTCAACACCGTCATCGACACCGCGCTGGCGCTGGGCAAAAAACTCGATCTACCCGCCCCCGACCTGCTAACGCTCGAACTTGCCGCGGTACTGCACGATATCGGATATATTTCCATCCCCGAGAGTGTGCTTAACAAACGCGAACCGCTTACCGCCGACGAAACCGCGATGATCAGGCGACATCCCCTGACCAGCGCCGCATTGCTCGAACAGGTGCGGGCCTTGCACGACGCAGTGCCGGTGGTGCGGTCGCACCACGAATGGTACGACGGCAACGGCTATCCCGACCAGTTGCAAGGTGAGGCCATCCCCTACCTGGCGCGCATACTGTCAATCGCCGACGCTTACTGTGCCATGCTCAGCGACCGTCCGCACCGCCCGGCGATGACGCAGGCAGCAGCCCAGGCCACCCTGCTCGCGAACGCCAGCAGTCAATTCGACGCCAATATCGTCGGGGTATTTGTCGAGATGCTCGATGAAAACGGCGATACCGCATGAAATCATTTTTCGTACACTACCAAATCGTCCTGACGTGTGGATACTCGCGTAGCTTATCGTCTTTGGTCACAAGCGGCGCCGCCAGTTTACGCGCTGTCGCTACGATCATGCGGTAGGCAGGGTCTTTATGAAATGCTCCGGGCAACACGACAGACTTCATTGCCAGCTCAACGTCCACTGCCAAAAATTGTACCGCCTCTATTTCAGCTACCGCTGATAGCCAGCTATCCACATCCATCGACAGAACCAGCCTTTTGTGCGCCACCAACATGGCGATTTCCCAGGCGGTAATGGCCGACACAATAATGTCTCCGCCAACCTGTTCGTGCTCGATCGCCGCTCTAGCCGGCTCACTCAACAAGACATCGCCCGTAACCCACCAGACCAGCGCATGCGTATCGAGAACTATCACTGCGCGGCTTCCCATATATCCGCCGCGACGGGGTCTGTAGGATTATCATAGCGAATCAGAGAATTTTTCAATAAGTCGAGAGGCTGGCGGCCGATACCCCGGTAGGGACGAACTTCCAGCACCGGCTTGCCGTGGTCGGTCACGATGACGCTCTCGCCCGACGCTTCTATCTGCCGAAAATAATCAAGCGCCTTCGCCTTGAATACTGATTTTGATGCCTGCTTGCTGGCCATATTCGTCTCCTTATCCTATGCCTGTAATTATGACTAAAAATGACTATCACAGCAAGTCATTATCAGACCATACAAACTCAACGACCCTTACACGCATCGCAGCACCGACAATAAGCGCTGGCAACGCAGCGATGCCCGCTGGCATAACTCCGGCGCAGGATGACGCGCATAAAATCAGCCCGGCTGTCATCACTTTGTCACAAGCGAGGCGTAATTTTCCAACAACTCAGTAGATACCGGACGGACTTGTCCGGCATTGCAAACCCCAATCTTTGCGCGTGACGACACCCGTCTCTACGCGCGTCCTGCAGCACCGCATTTAACCAAGGAGGGAGCAGATATGTCGCAAGGTTTTCAAGGATCGAACTTCGGCAAGCCACGCCGCGAAATGGGCGACCCGGTATCGCCATCCGCCAACTATTCCCGCTTCATCGCGCCGCCCCCCTTCGGCGGCATCAGCCTGAAACTGCCACTGGATGCCATATTGCCGGGCATCACCGAACAGGCCAGGCAAGCGGGCAGCCTGATTTTTCATGCGCTAGGCGACACAGGCGGCATCCATGGCACCCAGGCGCAGGACGCCGTCGCCGCGGCGATGGAAGCGCAAATCAGCGATGCCGCCCCCAGAATGCAGCCGCGATTCATTTACCATCTGGGCGATGTCGTGTATTACAACGGCCAGAGCGAAAACTACCTGAGCCAGTTTTACGAACCATACCAGTATTACGACGCGCCGATATTCGCCATTCCCGGCAATCATGATGGTGATACGCGCACGCGCCGAGGCGATCAACCCGATTATGAAAGCACGCTCTACGGCTTCATGCAGAATTTCTGTGCGCCACAGCCGGAATTTCTGTTCAAGCACCGCCAGACCATGACGCAACCTTATTGCTACTGGAAACTCGAAGCGCCTTTTGTGCACATCATCGGCTTGTATTCCAATGTCGACGGGCAACTCGACGCACGCGGAACCGCGCAGCAACAAAACTGGTTCGTCGAGCAGTTACGCGCCGTACCCGACGATAAATGGCTGATCGTGGCCGTGCATCACCCCTGCTATTCGCTCGACGCCGTGCACGGCGGATACGAGGAAATATTATCGGGACTGGATGCCGCCTTTCAGAACAGCAACCGGATCGCGGACGCGGTGTTCCACGGCCACGTGCATAACTACCAGCGCTTTTCCCGCGATTACGGCGATGGCGTAAAGATCCCCTACATAATCGCAGGCGCAGGCGGCTACGCAATTGACAGAAGCGCGCTGCACAAACTGCAATACGGACTCGAAGACATTTCCCTGCCTTACGAAACCACGCTGGCCGACGTCACACTGGAAAACTTCGACGTTACCAACTCCGGCTTTCTCAGAGTGACAGCCGATGCCGACCATCTGACCATCGACTATTTCTCGGTGTCGTTTGATGACCCCGCAGTAGTGTCGCAAACCCCGGCGGATCGCGTTATTGTCCCCTCCCGTTCGGTTCGAAAACAGGCCTGACAACCTGAAGCATGCGGTTGCTGGGTCTACCGGGGATTAAACCGGCCAGGCAAACGAACCAGGCCTCCTTGCGGAGGCCTTTAAAATATCGGCTGTGAGTTGACCGTCAGTATCGCATTTGCTATCGTCAGTAGCACGAACAGGAAAACAACACCCAACAATCCAGTGCGTTCTGATATCACAAGCAGTATCATTTTATGAATCGTCGTGTTAAGCTAATCGCGTCCATCAGAAACAATCCTAAGAATGTCAGATTTGAGGACGCCTGTAAAGTGGCGCAGGACTTGGGCTTTATTCACAAAGGCGGGCAGGGATCGCACCGATCATTTTCTCGCACGGGCGAACCCGTAGGACTGAATTTTCAGGATAGAGGCGGGAAAATTCCAAAGTATCAAGCCGACCAACTTATCGCAATGATCGACAAATATCATGATGACAATTAACTCCCGGCTGTACCCTGCAGAGGTATTTTGGAGTGACAACGATGAAGGCTTTATCGCCGTTGCAGCCGACCTGCCGGGCTGTTCGGCCTGGGGCGCCAATGAAGGCGAAGCTATTACCGAATTAAGGCACGCGATCGAAGCCTGGATCGAAGCTGCCGCCGCTGCGGGCAATCTCGTGCCGGCGCCATCCAAACCGGCGTCTGCCGAAAAGTACAGCGGAAAACTATTGCTGCGGCTGCCTAAATCTCTGCACGCTGATCTAGACCGCCAGGCCAAGGGCGAAGGCACTAGCCTTAACTCTTATGTGGTTTATTTGCTTACCAAGCGGAACACGCAGGCGGCAACGGTAAGTCGCATGGAAATTGCACACCACCTGCAGCAATTGGCATCCGCAAGAACATCGGCAGGGCCAAGGTTGTTAGAGAAAAGCACGTTCCCGATTTATCAGGCCAGCCTTGGTGTAGCTTCAACCGTTGAGTCTCCGGTCGCGCCAGAAGTGTTGAAAATTTCTGAGCGCACCGCAGTGTGTGTTTAGATAGGGGTTTGTATGGCTGAGCCAACACAATTCGAATTCAGTCTTAACCCGATCTTTTCATAAATTCGCGTGATGATCGCGCAGGATTTTGTTTCGTAGGGAGATTTTGTGAAGGCGTGG
>DAICZK010000052.1 GCA_027311185.1 Sulfuriferula sp. | reverse complement strand
CAATCGAACCGGACGGGTATCTGTCGGTATTGGCGCTCAGCGCCCAGCACGAGCACAAATTACGCGCATTGCAAAGCGGAGCAAAAGATTTCGTCAGCAAGCCGTTCCAGCTGCCGGAACTGCTCGTGCGTATCCGTAATCTGCTCGAGGTGCGGCTGTTGCACAGGGATTCGACGCACTACAATCGCTTGCTTGAACGGCGACTATGCGCGCTACGTGAGGCCGAATCCGAATTGCGCGACGCCGAGCAGGTTCGGCTCAAAGAGAAGGCAATGCTTGATGATTACGTCGTCCAGTTGCGGCAGGCGAATGAGCAACTGGTCATCGCGTCGGTGGACGCTCACGCGCTGGCCGAAGATACCGAGACCGCAAGAGCGGAGATGGCGCACCTGGCGCAGCATGACGCGCTCACCGACTTGCCCAACCGTATTTTGCTTGATGACCGGCTGAGTCAGGCGATGGCTCTGGCGCAACGCCAGGGCCGGCAACTTGCGCTGATGTTTCTGGATATTGATCGTTTCAAACATATCAATGACACGTTGGGGCATGCGGTCGGCGATCAGGCGCTGCAATCGGTCGCGAGGCGCCTGGCCGCCAGTGTCCGCAGCTCGGATACGGTATGCCGTCAGGGCGGAGACGAGTTCATCATTCTGCTGGCCGACGTTCTGCATGCCCGGGATGTAGCGCTGAGCGCCCAGAATATACTCGCCGCGCAGGCAATGCCGCACCTTTTGGGGCAGTTCGAGCTTACTGTCACGGTGAGTATCGGTATCAGTCTCTTTCCCGACAACGGTCGCGATGCGGATACGCTGATAAAAAACGCCGACCGGGCGATGTATGACGCCAAGAAAAACGGCCGCAATCAATTCCGGTTTTTTGAAACGGATACGACCGAAATGTCTGTGTCGAATTCCATCGAGGAGGATCTGCGCGGCGCGCTGGCGCGCAACGAATTCGTCTTGCATTTTCAGCCGAGGATACATTTGGAGTCCGGCGCCATTTCGGGTGTCGAGGCGCTTATACGCTGGCAGCATCCGGAGCGGGGACTGATCATGCCCGAGCAGTTTATCTGGCTCGCCGAGAGCTGCGGCCTGATCGTCTCCATAGGTACATGGGTATTGCAACAGGCGTGCCAGCACGCGAAAGCGTGGCAGGACGCAGGACTTTCCCCGGTGTCGGTGGCGGTTAATGTTGCCACGCTACAATTCCGGCATAACGAGTTTTTCGAAAGCGTGCGGGGTATTCTGGCAGATACAGCCCTTGCGCCGTACTGTCTTGAGCTGAGCTCACCGAGGACATGCTGATGCAGGATACGCAGGCGACTACCATTGTGCTCGGCGCGTTGAAACGGCTGGGAGTGCTGCTGGTTGTCGACGATTTCGGTACTGGTTATTCAAATCTCAGTCACCTCAAACGTTTCCAGATCGACGCACTCAAGATCGACCAGTCGTTTATGCGGAACATCGAGCATGCGATCCCCGGCCAGGACGACACCGGGATTGTGGCGGCAATCGTCAGCATGGGCAAAAATCTTGATCAGTGCGTCATCGCAGAGGGTGTGGAAACGCGCGAACAACTGGCCTTTTTGCAAAAGCAAGGCTGTACTCACGGCCAGGGCTATTATTTCTGCCCACCGGTGACGGATGCGGAACTGGTCAAATTGCTGAATAACGGTCTGCCGTCGACCAGGCTTCACGTAGGTTCGGGTATTGGCTGAGGCGCGCTGTGCCTGGTCGCCCCGTTTATCATCCGAATCTGAATCCGACTGCACGCGCATCGGATGATTGCCGCAATCGGCATGGACTTTATTCATAGTTTAACTTATTATAACAAGCTATAACAAGTGTTAAGGGAGTAGTGGATGGAACCAGGAAATGACGTTGCGCTGGGTATTCGCACGTGCCGCCGCGTGCACTGGAGCGGTAGAGGTGCTTCGTGAACTGGGAGCTCGCTATCGGGGTGCTGTCCGTGGTTCTGCTCGCTTACTTCATGTTCGGCGTGTCCGGATTCGGTTCCAGTCTGATTGCCGTACCGTTGCTGTCCGGTTTTTTGCCCTTACGCTCGGCTGTGATGCTCGCGCTGGTGCTGGATTTGATCTCGGCTGTCGGGCTGGCTCGCAAGGAAGCGGCGCATGTGCGCTGGGACGAGATCAGGCCGCTGCTGCCGTTCGCGCTATTCGGTATCGTGGTTGGAGCGGCGATGCTGTCGCGAGTGCCGAGCAGGCCGCTATTCCTTGTGCTCGGTACGTTGGTGACTCTGGTCGGAATTCGTTATTTATTGTTGCATCCCGGCAAGAGCGCAATCTCGCGTCGTTGGTCGGCACTTGCCGGGGTATCCGGCGGTACGGCCAGCGCGCTGTTCGGAACCGGGGGGCCGGCTTATATGAGTTATCTGGCTCACCGCCTCCATCACCGCGCCCAATTGCGAGCCACCTTTTCGGCTTTGCTTGCGCTTGACGGCGGGTTGCGGGTGATCGTATTTATGGTCGGCGGCCTGTTTTTTTCGTCGCTGGGGCCGATACAGCTGCTCATCGCCCTGCCGGCAATGATGCTGGGCCTGTATCTGGGGCACCGCACGCATGCCGTGCTATCGAATCGCCACATAAAGCTGCTGACGGCTATGCTGTTGCTGGCCAGCGGACTGTCTTTGCTCTGGCGCGCGTTGTAGACGGCGCATCCCCAATCCTCGGTATGCACGCCTGCCCCTCCCTGCGTTCGCGAGGACTTATCAGCTTGCGTGTTGGCCCATTTGGGCTATTCACCGACTTTACAGCGAGCGCCCGAACAGTGCATAGTATCCTCGTCGCGCACGTTTGTGGTGCTCGGTCCGGCATCGGGCCGAGGCGTGTGGCTATAAGCCATGTTGATAATTATCAATATGTTACATGAAATTGGCGGTTGATTTTATGTTGGCATGTTGTTTGCTTTATCAATCTTGTCATAACAAGTAAGAACATGCATTGGAGGTAAACGTTACGATGGAACCGAAAAAAGAAACCATGCTTACTCTCTCGCCCGTGCCCCTGTACACGCAGATCAGAGAAATCCTGCGAGCGCGTATTTTTGATGGCACCTACAAGGCTCATGAGCAGATGCCTTCGGAGAGCGAGCTGATGAGATCCTTCGAGGTGAGCAGGATTACCGTCCGCCAGGCTTTAGGCGATCTGCAAAAACAGGGCCTGATTTTCAAGATACACGGTAAGGGTACTTATGTGTCGCAACCCAAGGCTTTCCAGAATCTGGCCAAGTTGCAGGGATTTGGCGAGGCCATGTCCTCGATGGGTTATGAGACCTTTTCCAAGGTCGTTAATTTCCGGGTGCTTCCCGCCGACAAAACGGTGGCGAAGAAACTCGATCTGGCCGAAAACGAAATGGTGGCCGAGATACGCCGCGTCCGTTACCTGAACCGGTCGCCCATTTCGCTGGATGTCAGTTATTTGCCCAGACAGATCGGCGAGCGGCTGATCAAGGAGGACCTGACCAATCGGGATATTTTCCTGATTCTGGAAAACGATTACGGTTACGCGCTCGACCAGGCGGAACTGCAGATCGAAGCCATGCTGGCTGACGAATCGCTGGGCCGGCTGATACAGCTCGAAGAAGGTTCGCCGATTTTACGTATCGAGCGTCTGACCTTTACCGCCGACAATCAGCCGCTCGATTTTGAATACCTTTATTACCGTGGCGATGCTTTCCAATACCGACTGCGTATTGAGCGTGGCCGTATTTGATTCCGGTTTATCGAGCAGGCATTTAATCAGAACAAGGAGATTTGCAGATGGATACTATCGAAATAGAGGTCGATGTGCTGGTAATCGGCGGCGGTACTGCCGGGCCGATGGCAGCGGCGAAGGCCAAGGAAAAAAATCCCGCGCTGCGCGTGATGGTGATGGAAAAGGCCAACGTCAAGCGCAGCGGCGCCATTAGCATGGGCATGGACGGTCTCAACAACGCGGTCATTCCGGGGCACGCCACGCCTGAGCAGTATGTGAAAGAAATCACTGTGGCGAACGACGGCATCGTGAACCAGAAAACGGTGATGGAATACGCCACCAGCAGCTTCGCCATGATACAGGAGCTCGATAGCTGGGGGGTCAAATTCGAGAAGGACGAGACTGGCGATTACGCGGTCAAAAAAGTGCACCACATCGGTACATACGTGCTGCCCATGCCCGAAGGGCACAACATGAAAAAAGTGCTGTATCGCCAGTTGAAGAAGCGGCGCGTGGATATCACCAATCGTCTGATGGCGACCCGGTTGCTGCTCGACGAGCACGGCGCGATCGCGGGGGCAATGGCGGTGGATAGCCGGACTGCGGATTTCCATGTGATCCGCGCAAAGACCGTCATTCTGGCTACCGGCGCGGCCGGGCGGCTGGGCATGCCTTCTTCCGGGTATCTGTTCGGCACTTACGAGAACCCGACCAATGCGGGCGACGGTTACAGCCTGGCTTATCACGCTGGCGCTGAGCTCTCCGGCATTGAGTGCTTTCAGATCAATCCCCTGATCAAAGATTATAACGGGCCTTCCTGCGCCTACGTCACCGGACCGTTCGGCGGTTATACGGCCAACGCCAACGGCGACCGCTTTATCGAGTGCGATTACTGGAGTGGTCAGATGATGATGGAGTTTTACAAGGAGCTGGAGGGTGGTAACGGCCCCGTGTTCCTGAAAATGAACCACCTGGCCGAAGAAACAATTTCTACGATAGAGGAAATTCTGCATTCGAACGAACGTCCGAGCCGAGGCCGTTTTCATGAAGGGCGCGGCCTCGATTACCGCAGTGGCATGGTGGAGATGCATATTTCCGAGATCGGACTGTGCAGCGGGCACAGCGGCTCGGGGGTATGGGTCAACGAGCGCGCGGAGACCACCGTACCGGGCTTGTACGCCGCGGGGGACCTTGCCTGCGTGCCGCACAACTACATGCTGGGCGCGTTTGTTTACGGCAAGCTGGCGGGCGAGAGCGCGGCCGAATATTGCGCGACGCATGCGCTGGCAGCGATCGACGGCAAACAGGTCGAGCAGGAGCGCGAGCGCGTATGGGGGCCGCTGGGAGTCGTCGATGGGCTGCCGCCCAGCCAGGTCGAATATAAACTGCGGCGGATGGTTAACGATTACCTGCAGCCGCCCAAAGTCACGCGCAAGATGGAAATCGGCTTGCAGCGTTTCGCCGAGATTCGGGCCGACCTTGGCCGGCTCAGCGCCGCCGACCCGCACGAGCTGATGCGGGCGATGGAGATTCACGCCATTCTGGACTGCGCCGAGATGGCCGCGCGCGCGTCGCTGTATCGCAAGGAGAGCCGCTGGGGTTTGTACCATTATCGTGTCGACTATCCGGAAAAGAATGACAAGGACTGGTTCGTCCATGTACAGGTAAAAAAAGCAGCCGACGGTGCGATGAGCTGTTTCACGCGGTCGATCGAACCCTACCTCGTCGCGCTCGACGAAGAGGAAAAAACCGCCTACCAAAAATTGCGGATCGCCAAAGAACCGGCGGCTGCTTGACAGGAGAGACAACATGACTTATGCCATGAACCGACTTACCGTGCCCGTCACGGTAGATGAAGAAAAATGTATCGCGGCCAAAGGTTGTACGGTCTGCGTGGATGTCTGTCCGCTCGACGTGCTGGCTATCGACCCGATCAAAGGCACCGCTTACATGAAATTCGACGAATGCTGGTATTGCATGCCCTGCGAAAAGGATTGCCCCACAGGCGCAGTGCAGGTCGACATTCCCTACCTGCTGCGCTAACCCGGAGACCGAACATGACAGCATTGACCACTCAAGACGACGAGTATGCGCAACTCAGGCAGCGTATGGCCGACACCGATCCGGAAATTCGCCGTATTGCGCTGATGGATATGACCGATAGCGAAGATGAAGAGGTCGCCGAGCCGCTACTGATCGATGCACTGCGCGACGCCGATGCCGGTGTGCGCGCACAGGCCGCCGCGGCGCTGGAGGGCTACGAAAGCGTCGCCGTTGTGGCGGCGCTGCTGGAGGCGTTAGACGATTGTGCAGAGTCGGTGCGCGCAGCGGCGGCACTATCGCTGGGTGAATTGAAAGATTCCGCGCTGGGGCCTGTGCTGCTGGCCGCACTGTCTACATCTTCGGGTTACGCCAAGGCGGCGATTTTCCGGGCGTTGAGGGAGCTCAGGGTGCAGGAAAGCCTCGCTCCCGCTTTGTCGGCCATCGCCGACAACAGCGCAGAGGTGCGTCAGGCGGCGGTCGGCGTGCTGGGATATTTGCGAGACCCGAGTGCGCTGGTAGCGCTCTCGCTCGTCGCGACCGCCGATACTGATGCCGCAGTGAGGCGCACCGCGGTCGGCGCATTGGGGTTTGCTAGCGTATTGTCCGATGTGTTTCCCGCATTGATAAAAGCGTTGCGCGACGATTTCTGGCAAGTGCGCGAGGAAGCCGCAACGACGCTGGGGAAATTGGGCGCGGTCGAGGCGATTGCGCACCTCATCGGCACGCTGAGAGACGATTACTGGCAAGTCAGGATCAAAGCGACGCGCAGCCTGGGACGATTGAAAAGCCGTGCGGCAGTACCTGCGGTGTCCGAGGCGCTGTTTCACGAGGTGAGCAACCTGCGTAAAGAGGCGGCTGTCGCATTGGGCTAGATCGGCGACCCGAGTGCGTTGCCCGCGCTGGAAAAGGCGCTCAACGATCCAGACCCCGATGTGCGAAAACTAGCGAAGCTGGCCATCGTCCAAATCGGCCGTCCGGTCTCCGCCTGATCATTGTTGAAGGAGAAATATCATGACTTATCTCGTAGCAGAACCTTGTATTCGATGCAAATTCACCGATTGTGTCGAGGTTTGCCCGGTCGATTGCTTCCACGAAGGCCCCAACTTTCTGGTGATTGATCCGGCCGTGTGCATTGATTGCTCGCTGTGTGTCGACGAATGTCCTGCTGGCGCAATTTTTGCTGCGGACGAATTGCCGCCGGAATATGAAAAATACCTGGCTTTGAACGAAACGCTGTCGCAGTCGTGGCCGGTCATTAGCGCCAGGGCCGACGCGCCGGAAGACGCCGACGACTGGGTGGATGTGAAGGAAAAGTTTCAGTATTTGCAGACAGCCTGAATTGGACAGGTAAAACAAGTGCGCAAATCGCGATAATTTGGAAGCCGGGGCGTGGGGAAGCGGAATTTGCGAAAATAAATAATAAAAACATAATATTGTAAGTATTTTCGCTAACTAGATGAAATGGTCTTGCAAGAATTTTTAACTCGCATAATCCTTTTGAAAGGGGCAGGTATCGTGATTAACCGACTATCGAGCATTGCAGACGGAAAAGCTGCAACATTATTTAAATTATCTCTTTCCTTCGTGGTGCTGGCATCGTCCGCATTTTTCGTCGCTCCGGCCAGCGCCGAGGTGGTCAGTATCGGCATAGGAACCCAGAATACCACGACCAATACCGTTACCGCCGGCGTCGTCATCAAGGAACTGAAGCTGCTGGACAAGTATCTTCCTCGAACCGGCAAATACAAGGATATCCAGTTTCAGGTCGACTGGCAGAATTTTACCTCCGGCCCGCCGGTGACCAACGGCATGATCGCCAACAAACTGCAGATCGGGATGATGGGCGATTATCCGCTGTTGGTGAACGGCGCGATTTTTCAGAATAGCAACGATACCAAGAGCGAGCTGATTGCGATTATTGCCTACAACGCTGACGGAGCGGGCAACGGCGTCGTTGTGGGTAAGAATTCCCCTTATTACAGACTCTCGGATTTGAAGGGCAAGAATATCTCCGTGCCGTTCGGCTCCGCCGCTCATGGCATGCTGTTGAAAGCCATGCAGGATCGCGGCTGGAAGGATGATTTCTGGCATCTGTCGAATCAGAGCCCCGAAGTCGGCACAACTAATCTCCAGGAAGGCAAGATCGACGCGCACGCGGATTTCGTGCCGTTTGCCGAACTGCTGCCCTACCGCGGTTTTGCGCGCAAGATATTCGACGGCGCCGAGACCAGAGTGCCAACAATGCACGGGATTGTGGTGCGTAAAGATTTTGCAGACAAATATCCGGAAGTCGTGGTCGCCTATCTGAAGGCGCTGCTGGACGCGAACGAGTGGGTGCGAGAGCACCCGCAACTGGCCGCCGAAAAAATTCAGGACTGGACCAAAATCGAGAAAGAAGTCGCCTATATCTTTCTCGGCCCCAGTGGCATCCATACGCTGGACCCTACCATCAAACCGAAATGGGTGGCGACGATCAAATACGATACCGGCGTGCTGCAACGCATGGGCAAGGTAAAACAGTTCAACGTCGATGCCTGGGTTAACGAGACCTATATTCGTGAGGCATTCAAGGAAAAAGGGCTCGATTACGACAAGCAGAAAGCCAGTTTTTCCGGTTATGAAATCGGCGGCATCGATCCGCTGTGCAAAAAGCCGATTACGCATCCCGAAGATGGCGGCGAAGTGTGGGTGGTCAACGGCAGCATTACTGCTTACAGCTCTCCGAACTGTACCCTGGCTGCCGTGAAAAAAGATCAGGCTGAGGGCAAAAAAATTGATGTGGTGTATCTGTTCGACAAGACTTACGGGCTCAAGCTGTTTGCCGACAAGGCTTTCTATGCGCTGGATGCCAGACAGCCCAAGGCTCCGGTCATTGTTCCGTTCATGTTGAAAAAGGATGCCGAGGCTTATGTCGCGAAAAATGGCGGCAAAGTGGTCACTTATTCCGAGGTGCTAACCGTAGCGAGCGCAGGGAGATAATCATGCGAACAGCAGAGCTGAGCCATTATTGCGAAAGGTCCGATCAGGCGAGCGCGCCTGAGGTCGGGGATGTTGTGAGCGCCGCCGCGCCCGAGCCGATTGCGGCCGCAGCGCCGCCGGCGGTGGCGGAGCGCGCCACACCGGCTAGCCGGGCGTGGCACAATCTGGCGGGCTGGTCGGGAAGCAATATCGGTGCGATGTCGCTGGCTGTGGCCTCAATTGCCCTGTTCATCGCAGGCTGGTATCTGGCTGTGAAATATCGGCTTGATTTTTATATTCGCTTTACCAATATTCCGTCGCCGGTGGACGTTTTTGACGAGATGAAGGTGTTGAGCCGGAGCAACAGCTTTTACGAAAACATGTTGATCAGCCTGCGCAGAATCTTGCTGGGGTTCGGCGTGGCGACCCTGCTCGGCATAGGCATGGGGCTGTTTATCGGGCGTTACCGGCTAGCTCGTCAATTCCTGTTTCCCGTGCTCTAAATTCTCCGGCCGATTCCTGCCATCGCCTGGGTGCCGATCGCCATCCTGTGGTTCGGCATCGGCGGCGGTCCGGCCTATTTCATTGTGTTCATCGGCTCCGTGTTCCCGGTCTTCCTCAATACCTATGCCGGCGTGCGCGGGGTCGATCGCAACCGCATCAATGC
>DAICZK010000051.1 GCA_027311185.1 Sulfuriferula sp. | reverse complement strand
CGCCCGATGTCGCGCCGAGGATGTTCAGACTTTGGCCGCCATCGGTCAACACGTACTCGAACAGATGCCCTAGCAGTTGCAGCGCCATGTCCTTGAACGCGAGCGTCGGGCCATTGGACAGGCACAGCAAGTGCAAGCCGGGTTCCAGCGTATGCAACGGCGTGATGTCCTCGGCCAATTCGTCGCTGCGCACGTTGCAATAAGTGGCGGCCGTGTAGGTTTTATCGATTATGGCGCGCAACACCTCGCCCGGCATGTCGTCGGCAAAGCGCGACAGCACCGCGAAGGCGAGCTCGCGATAATTCATCGCGCGCATTGAGGCGAGGTCAGCCGCCGAGAACTGCGGATACGTCTGCGGCAGATACAAGCCGCCGTCCGGCGCCAGGCCGCCCAGCAGAATTTCGGTAAATGTCTGTAGCGGCGCATCGCCCCGCGTACTAAGGTAACGCATAACCATTCAAGGCATTCCTCATGGTATGGCCCGGCGCGGTAACGCTGCCGGGTCTGGTAACAGAACGATGTTCAGCGCTCCAGGTGTTCAAGACGGATGCGTGCGATTTTGCCCGAGATGGCAGGCAATGCTTCTATGCTAAACATCGCCGCATCGACATGTTTTTCCAGGCATTGGTGCGTCAGAATCACAATATCGACCGGCGCGCCGGTTTGGGCAGGCTCCTTTTGTATCATAGCATCAATGGAAATATCCAAATCAGCTAAAATTCGCGTCACATCGGCCAGGACACCTGCCTCATCAACTGCGCGCAAACGTAAATAATAGGCGGTACGGACATCGCCCATCGGCAAAATCGGCTCCGCGGACAAGGTGCCGGGCTGAAATGCCAGATGCGGAACCCGGTTGTGCGGGTCGGCCGTGTGCATGCGCGTCACATCGACCAGGTCGGCGACCACCGACGAAGCGGTAGGTTCGGCGCCGGCACCCGCGCCGTAGTACATGGTCACGCCGACGGCGTCACCCTTGACCAGTACCGCGTTCATTGCGCCGTCGACATTCGCGATCAGCCGTCGCGCCGGAATCAGCGCCGGATGCACGCGCAGTTCTATGCCTTGCGCGGTCCGCTTGGTAATCCCCAGCAGCTTGATGCGATAACCCAATTGCTCGGCGTATTTGACGTCATCGCCGGTCAGCTTGGTAATCCCCTCAATATAGGCTCTGCCGAACTGCATGGGAATGCCGAAAGCGATGGCCGACAATATCGTCAGCTTATGCGCGGCGTCAACGCCTTCCACGTCGAAAGTCGGGTCGGCCTCCGCATAACCCAGCGCCTGCGCGGCTTTCAGCGCATCGGTGAAATCGGCGCCCTGATCGCGCATTTGCGTCAGTATAAAATTGGTGGTGCCGTTGATAATGCCCGCTATCCATTCGATCCGGTTAGCCGACAGTCCTTCGCGTATCGCCTTGATAATCGGAATGCCGCCGCCGACCGCCGCTTCGAATGCGACCATCACGCCTTGTTGCTGGGCAGCGGCAAATATTTCCGTGCCGTGGTTGGCAATCAGCGCCTTGTTGGCCGTCACTACGTGCTTGCCGCGCGCAATGGCGAGCAATATCAACTCTTTGGCCAGCGTCACGCCGCCCATCATCTCGACGACGATATCAATCTCCGGGTTATTGACGACGGCAAAGGGATCGTCGGTCAGCTGCATGTCGTCAGCCGCAAAAATCCGCGCTTTTTCGAGATCGCGCACTGCCGCCATCGTGACCCTGATCTCGCGCCCGGCGCGCCGGGTGATTTCCTCGGCATTGCGTCGCAACACCGTCAGCGTGCCGCCACCTACCGTACCCAGACCTAATAAACCCACTTTCATTGCTTGCATGGTATCGTCCAATTAACCCACCGCCTGACTGTCGGCGCCGCTGTGCAAGGTGCGATACCGTTCCAGGAACCGCGCAATGCGCCCGATAGCTTCGCGCAATTCGTCTTCGTGAGGCAATATCACCACGCGAAAATGATCGGGCTGCGGCCAGTTGAATCCGCTGCCCTGAACGATGAGCACGCGCTCCTCCTCAAGCAGATCCAGAATAAACTGCTGGTCGTCCGCAATCGGATATAGTTCTGGATCGAGGCGGGGAAACATATATAGCGCGGCTTGCGGTTTGACGCAGGTCACGCCGGGTATCGCGGTCAGCAGTTGCCACGCCAGATCGCGCTGGCGGGTCAGGCGGCCGCCGGGCGCGACCAGGTCATCGATACTCTGGTAGCCGCCCAACGCAGTCTGAATCGCATATTGCCCCGGCACGTTCGCGCACAGGCGCATCGAGGCCAGCATGTTGAGCCCTTCGATATAATCGAGCGCATGGCGCTTGTCGCCCGAAATCACCATCCAGCCCGCGCGATAACCGCAGACCCGGTAATTTTTCGACAAGCCGTTCATGGTAACGCACAAAACGTCGTCCGCCAGCGCAGCGATAGAAGTATGCGTCTGCCCGTCGTAGATCACCTTGTCGTAGATTTCGTCGGCGTACACGATCAGTTGATGCTGCCGCGCGATTGCCAGTATGCCGTGCAGCATCTCGGTGGTATAAAGCGTGCCGGTCGGGTTGTTAGGGTTGATGACGACGATCGCGCGCGTGCGCGGCGTGATTTTGGCGCGTATGTCGGCGAGGCTGGGCATCCAGTTGGCATTTTCGTCGCACAGATAATGCGTCGCCACACCGCCCGCCAGAGTCACTGCCGCCGTCCAGAGCGGATAGTCCGGGGCGGGCACCAGCACTTCGTCGCCGTTATCGAGCAGCGCCTGCATCGCCAGCACGATCAGTTCCGAGACGCCGTTGCCGATGATGATATCGTCTATCTGCACGCCGGCGATACCCTTGCTCTGGGTATAATGCATGATCGCCTTGCGCGCCGCGAACAGGCCTTTGGAGTCAGTGTAACCCGACGCCCCGGCCAGATTCGCGATCACATCCTGCACAATCTCCTCGGGCGCGGCAAAACCGAACGGTGCGGGATTGCCTATATTGAGCTTGATGATGCGCTGTCCTTCGTCCTCCATCTGTTTTGCACGTGCCAGCACGGGGCCACGAATGTCGTAGCAGACTTTGTCCAGCTTGGTCGATTTTTTTATTGGTCGCAACATTTGCGCCTCTTTCATTTTCACAGATAGCATCCTGAAACCCGTTAACCCTGAACTTGGGACTCAGGGGATTAATAAACAAATGTATAATCTTACTCGACTGTACACCTGCGCTGCAATTGGAGACCGCCTTGAAATTTCACCTGAACCGTGCCGACGGACTCAACCTGTTCACCGGTTATGGCGATGACTACGTCATCGTCAACCAGGTGCGCCACACCCAGCCCAGCCTGCTCGTCACCCCCGAGCTGATCATACCCGACTGGCAAGTCGCCGGCTTCGCTGCGCTGCAAGCGCAGCATTTTGCCGCGATGCTGCTGCACAACCCGGAAATCGCCTTGCTGGGCACCGGCAACCGCCTGCGCTTTCCCCACCCGCGGCTGTCCGCTGCGCTGACCGATGCCGGCATCGGGCTCGAAGTCATGGATACCAAAGCCGCCTGCCGCACCTATAACATACTCGTCGCCGAAGGGCGGCGGGTGGTAGTCGGCCTGTTGCTGGTCGACGCCTGAACCATCGCGGCGGCGCTTACAGCAACGCTGCCTTGTCCATGCCGTTGCGATGCAGCAATTTGCGCAACGACTGCAACGCCTCGGTCTGGATCTGGCGCACCCGCTCGCGGCTCACTTCCAGCTCGTCGGCCAGCTGCTCCAGCGTCTGTACGTCCAGATCGTTCAAGCCGAAACGCCGCTCGATCACCCAGCGCTGCTTGGGTCCGAGCTGCTTGAGCCAGCGGCCGATGAATACGCGCATTTCGTCCTTTTCGAACGCAATGTCGGGCAGCTCGCCGTGCTCGTCGGGCAAGGCATCCGCCATGGTCAGGCCAGCATCTATTTCCATCGGCGCATCGAGCGACAGTGGATTATCGTTCAGACGCAGAAAATGCCGCACCTCGTCGACCGGCAGACCCACCAGATTCGCAATATCGGCTTCGGTCGCGTCCATTTCGCCATGCGCGAGCAAGTGCCGGCGCGCGCGCAAAATGATGTTAATGGCTTTTACGACATGCACGGGCAGGCGGATGGTGCGCGACTGCTCCATGATCGAACGCTCGACATATTGCCGTATCCACCAGGTCGCGTAAGTCGAGAAGCGAAAACCGCGCTCGGGTTCGAATTTCTCCAGCGCGTGCATCAATCCCAGGTTACCCTCCTCGATCAGGTCGAGAAACGGTAAGCCACGATGCTGGTAGTGCTTGGCAATGTTGACCACCAGGCGCAAATTGGACACGATCATTTTTTGCCGCGCCGCAAAATCGCCCTGCACAACCAGCCGCGTCAGCACTCGCTCTTCCTCGGCGCTCAATAGCGCGTTGCGGCCGATGTTGCCGAGATACATCTGCGTCACATCGGCATGCAGATCGTCGAGTGGCGAGGGATCGATCAACCCCTCGTCAAATGGGATGACATCCTCCGCATCAGGCACCTGCCCTTCTGCGTCGTCGTCATCCCGATCCGTCATTTTTTGACCTCGGGCAAATATTTGAGCGGGTCGACCGGCTTGCCCATCTGCCTGACCTCGAAATGCAACTCGACCCGGTCCGCGTCGCTATCTCCCATTTCGGCGATTTTCTGGCCGCGGATAACCATATCGCCTTCCTTCACCAGCAATTTATCATTGTGCGCGTAAGCGGTCAGATAAATCGCATCGTGCTTGATGATCACCAGCTTGCCGTAACCATGCAAACCCGCCCCGCTGTAAACCACCTTGCCCGCCGCTGCGGCGAATACCGGCTGTCCACGAACACCGCTGATGTCTATGCCTTTGTCGCCCTCGGCGTCGCCGAATTTACCGATCACCGCGCCATCGGCCGGCCACGTCCAGTCGAGCGCAGCGGCCGGCGCCGCGCCCGCGGAGGCTGTGCCAGCAGGCGCACCCATCGCGGAACCTGCCGGGGAAGCCGCAGGGGCGGGGACGCCGTCCTGCTGGGTGATCTGCGCCAGCGCGGCGCTCGAATAAGGCAGTTTGATAGCCTGCGGCTGAGCAATCAGATGAATGTCCGGCGGCGTCTGTGTCGTCACGATCACGGGCGGCGCGGCAAGCGCTTGCGTCGTCACCGCTGCCTGCGCTTGCGCGTCGGGGCTGGTTACGGCGCCCGCTGCCGGCTGGGCGCCCGCCGAGACAGGCGATGTGCGCGTTCCGGGCGCAGCGACATTCAACACTTGCCCAACCCGGATATGATTCAGGTCGGCAAGGTGATTCCAGGCCGCCAGCTCCCGATAGTCCAGTCCATATTCCAACGCAATGCTATACAAGGTTTCGCCGCGCTTTACGATATGCGTGCCGGGCCCGCCTTCGCCGTTTTGTGCCGCGCCTAGCGTTTTACCGTTTGAGGGCCTGGCTGCGTTCGCACCCGTCAGGTCGGTCACGGGTGCGATCTCCGCAGTACTGCAACCGGCCAGCAGCCAGGCCACGCACAACAAACCCCAAACACGCCTCATCAAGCTACTCCAGGTAATAACGGTACGAAATGCACCATTTCCAATATTTGCTCATCATACGCATCCCCATGACGTTCTATCAATAGCATATGCTGGCTCTCGCCAACACCGCACGGCAACACCATGCGCCCGCCGTCGGCCAGTTGCGCGAGCAAGGCCTGCGGCGGGCGCTCGGCAGCGGCTGCCAGAATAATCCCGTCGAACGGCGCCAGTTGCGCCAAACCGATATTGCCGTCGCCGTGCTTGAGTTTGATATTGGGGATGCGCAGTTCACGGATCGTTCGTCGTGCCTGACCGAGCAAGGAAGCGATGCGCTCTACCGAATACACTTCGTGCGCCAGTTTCGCCAGCACGGCCGCCTGATAGCCGCAGCCCGCGCCCACTTCAAGCACGCGCTGCAACTCTTTGCCATTGCGTAGCACATCACCATTGCGTAGCACATCACCATTGCGCAGCACTTCCACCATGCGCGCGACGCTGTAGGGATGCGATATGGTCTGGCCAAAACCGATGGGCAGGGCCGTGTCTTCGTACGCCCGGGGCGCCAGCACCTCGCCGACGAACAAGTGCCTGGGTACCTGCGCCATCGCCGCCAGCACGCCGATGTCCTTGATGCCCTGCTCGCGCAGCCGCTCTATCATGCGCGCGCGCGTGCGGTCGGAAGTCATCCCTATGCCGCTATGCCGGTGCAGCGTCATTGTGCGAGCCAGCCCCGCAGCATATCGAGCTGGCGATAATGGGTCAGGTCTATCTGCAAGGGCGTAATCGACACGCATTGCTGCGCTATCGCGTGAAAATCCGTGCCCTCGCCCGCGTCTTGCGCAGCACCTGCCGCACCCACCCAGTAAACGGTCTGCCCGCGCGGATTGGTCGACTGCACTACCGGCTCTGCCTTGTGCCGACGCCCCAATCGCGTGACACGCAAACCTTGCAGGGCTTCATGCGGCACATCGGGCACGTTGACGTTTAGCAGCACCGGCGTGTCCACGGGATTGGCAAGCATACGCTCCACCAGTGAGACCACGACGCGCGCGGCACTAGCGTAATGACCGCCCGCAAAACTGGCCAGCGACACGGCGATGGCCGGCACCCCCAGCAGGAATCCTTCGGTTGCAGCCGCCACCGTGCCCGAATAAACCGTATCGTCGCCCATGTTCGCGCCGTGATTGATGCCCGAAATCACCATGTCCGGCAATTCAGCTAGCATGCCCGTTACCGCCAGATGCACGCAATCGGTAGGGGTGCCGTTCACATAATAAAATCCGTTATGCGCCTGGCGCAACATGAGCGGCCGGTCGAGCGTGAGCGAATTGCTCGCGCCGCTGCGATCGCGCTCGGGGGCGACAACGGTAATGTCGGCGATCGCTGACAGCGCCTCGGCTAGGATCGCCAGTCCCGGAGCGAAATAACCGTCATCGTTACTCAACAGAATGCGCATGGCTGGCTGACCGTTCCGTACCCGGTGATTATTATCATTAATGAATCAGAACAAAAAATAGAAATGAATCGGCGCTGAAACAGTTCGATCGTTCATGATTCGCCTCATGGATGCTGCCTGAATGAACAATCATTTGTTAAATCGCACCGCAAAAAGTATGAAGTAATCGACCCTGATTTTACACTAAAACCGATTCAGTCGGTAACCGGACGGAAAGCGCCAGTTATATTTTTGCGCACGCCGAAGAAATCCGATTTCTATCCGCAGAATCCGACGGGAATCCAGAAAATTTCCAGAACAGTAAGCTTTTTGTACGGATGTTGCTTATTTGTCACACATTATGAAATTTTTATTACAACTCAGGATCGTCTTTCGATTTATTTATACTTCGCGAAAGCTTGCCCGGTAGGGGGCGCTTTCGCATCTGAAGTTTGGGTGTTTTTCGTTTGAAATTTTTAAAGGGGAAGTTTTGTGATTAAGCATAAATTTATTCGTTCCAGGCTGAGCGTGCTCGTCGCCGCTTGCCTGACAGCAGGCGTGGCGCCGGCTGCACTGGCTGATGACACCACCGACCAGATGCAGCAAATGCAGCAACAGATCCAAACTCTGGAACAGCGTCTGGAGCATATACAAAATCAACAGAAGCAAGATCAGCAGGCGCAGAAAGCCACCCAGCAAAAAGTCGAGCAATCGACCGCCCCGGGACAAACCGTCTCGATGGGCGCCATGGGCAACGCGCCTAGCAACATGCAGAGCGACCAGACGACGATGCGCCTCGGCCCCGTCAACCTCCAGTTAGGCGGCTTCCTCGCTTCGGAGACTGCCTATCGCAGCCGCAGCCTGCAGTCCGACATCGGTTCGCCGTACAGCAAGATCGCGTTTGCGCCTGCCAACGGTTCTGCGGTTGGTGCAAATAATAGCGGTACGGGCATGGGCGGTTTTTACAACCAGTCGGAATTCCGCGGCACGGAAAGACAGTCGCGCTTCTCGCTGCTGGCCGATAGCTACATCGACCCCAACACCATCATTTCCGGCTATTACGAGCTCGACTTTCTGGGCGCTGCGCCAACCGCAAACGCTAACGAAAGCAACTCTTACCAGCCACGCACCCGCCATGTTTACGGCAATATCGACTGGATGGATACGGGCTGGCACGTGCTGGCCGGACAAACCTGGTCGCTCGCGACTCTGAACACGCACGGCATCACCCCGCGCATGGAAGAGATCCCGTTAACGATAGACGCACAGTACGTCCCCGGTTTCACCTGGGCGCGTCAATGGCAGTTCCGCGTCGTCAAAGACTGGGACAAGAAATGGTGGGCGGCTGTTTCGCTTGAAAACTCGCAAACCTCTGGCGTAGGCGGCACAACACCGGGTTATGATAACTTTCAATTGACGCCACCGGGCGGATCTTTATTTAATAATTTAGGTTCAGCTGGTTTTAACGCAGGTATGTCGGTCAACCACTACCCTGACATCATCGGCAAGCTCGCTGCCGAAACCGATCTGGGTCACTACGAGATTTATGACTTGATACGTAACTTCCAGAGCGTTTACGGCGCAAGCGCCACAGCGCCTGGCTCGCAACAAAGCACCTGGAGCAACGCAGTAGGCTTCGGCGCAGTCATCCCGCTGATCCCCAAGCAGCTTGAACTGTCTCTGAGCGGCTTGTTCGGTTCAGGCGTTGGCCGTTACGGCACGGCAGGTCTGGCCGATGCGGATTTCAATGCCAACGGCAGCCTCAATCCGCTGCAGGGCAGCCAAGTGCTCGGCGGCCTGACCTGGCACGTCGATCCTAAACTCGACCTCTACGGCAATATCGGTGAAGAGACAGTGGATTCGAATGTCTATACCAACGGTGGTGCCACAGTCTTTGGCTACGGTAACAATGTAACCGGCGTTAGCCAGTATGCGCCCGACCTGAACAAAGTCAGCCAGGAAACCGTCGGTATGTGGTGGGCTTTCTATAAGGGCAACTATGGCGCAGCCAAACTGGGCTTGCAGTATTCCTACACCAAGGTCACCGGATTCCAGGTGGGCGGCGTAGCACCGACGACCAACGACAACATGGTATTCTCCAGCTTGCGTTACTTCCCGTTCTGAGCATAGCTTAACAAGCTGACTCGCGAACTTGACCGCACCCTGCTACCCAGGGTGCGGTTTTTATTTGCCAGCCATTCGGTCCGTCTCCCGCTCCTGCCACCGCATATTGCCTTAGTTGCGATCTACATATCCAGCCTCATTTTGGCTTCTGATTGCCAGGACGAAAATCGTATCGATCTCCGGGATGTATCGATAGAGCACGACATATCCGTGAGATCGGCGGCCGACGACCAGTTCACGCTGACCGGAATCTGCCTGACGTCCTATGAGTGGGTTGTTTGCGAGAATGTCGATCGCCTCAATGATCTCCTCGATTCGCCGATCCGGATTTTCCACCTTGAAAGCCATCAGGTGGTCAAGGATGCGCCGGAAATCCTCGCCAGTCTCCGGCGCAAGCTCGATAGAGGCCATGACTAGGAGCCTGTCGGCCAT
>DAICZK010000050.1 GCA_027311185.1 Sulfuriferula sp. | reverse complement strand
CCACAAACAGCATGATGATTGCGGTGATGACAAACGCGACAACGATGATCGAGACGGGATAGAATAACGCCGATTTTATTTTGCCTTTGATGGCAATCGTTTTTTCCTGATAGGTCGCCAGACGGTCGAGAACCTGATCCAGAATACCGGCTTGTTCGCCAGCATTGACGAGATTGATGTACAGCGTATCGAAGTAGAGCGGATGTTTGGCAAAGGACTGGCTCAGGCTGTGGCCGCCCTCGATGTCGGTTTTGATTTCTATCAGCAATTTTTGTACTGAGGGGTTGGCGTGCCCTTTTGCCACGATATCAAAAGATTGCAGTAACGGCACACCCGCTTTCATCATTGTGGCCAACTGGCGGGTAAACAATGCGACATCCTTGCCGGTAATTTTTTTGCCGCCCGTAATGCCGCCTTTTTTCTTGATTTTTTTTGTATTGATGCCCTGGCGCCGTAAGGTCGTACTGACGACGGCCTCGCCTGCCGCAATCATTTCCCCTTGCATTTTTTTACCGTTTTTGTCAATGCCTTCCCAAGTATATGCGCTATCTCTTTTTTGTATCTTAATGGTTTTTTTTGTGACAGCCATGCTTGAGTCTCCGGAATGTTGTTTTGTTACTGGCTTCTAGGGGCTAACCCGATTTTTTCATAAATTGCCGCGCGCCCTCACTGGTCCTTTGTTTCGCATGAAGCTTTTGTTCAGTTGGCTGTATGAATAACTACACCGCGCCTTCACAAAAGCTCCCTACAAAACAAAATCCTGCGCGATCATCACGGGAATTTATGAAAAGATCGGGCTAAGTGTTCGTAATAAATATTCTGCGCTGCATATGCCGGGACGATTCCGGATTTGCTGCCAGTCAATTCATTCTAGGAACTTTTACGTCGATTGCGAAGGATTATTTAATAATATTATGAACATGACCGTCCGGCGCTCATTCGTTGGTGATGGCTTCTATTTCTTCCAGCGAGGTTATCCCCAGTTTCACCTTGTTGAGCCCCGAGCGCCGCAAATCGTTGACGCCGCCGCGCCGGGCTTCGTCGGCGATGTCTATCGAATTGCCGTTGTTCATGATGATGCGGGTCATGGCGTCGGTAATCGGCATGACCTGGTAAATTCCGAGACGGCCTTTGTAGCCGGTTTCCTTGCACAGTTCACAGCCGACTGCCCGATACGGCAGCCAGCTGCCGTCCAGCTCTTCTTCCTTGAAGCCTGCGCGCAACAGGGCGGTTTTGGGAATGTCGATCGGCTGCTTGCATTTGCACAGGCGCCGTGCCAGGCGTTGTGCGGTGATCAGGATGACGCTGGAGGCGATATTGAACGGCGCGACGCCCATATTCATCAGTCGTGTCAGCGTCGATGGCGCGTCGTTGGTGTGCAGGGTAGAGAGCACCATATGTCCGGTCTGCGCGGCCTTGATCGCGATTTCAGCGGTTTCCAGATCGCGGATCTCGCCGACCATGATCACGTCGGGGTCCTGGCGCAGGAAGGACTTGAGCGCGGCCGAAAAAGTAAGTCCGGCTTTATCATTGACGTTAACTTGGTTGACGCCGGGCAGGTTGATCTCTGCGGGGTCTTCGGCGGTGGATATATTGACGCCGGGTTTGTTGAGAATATTCAGGCAGGTATAGAGCGAAACGGTCTTGCCGCTGCCGGTCGGGCCGGTTACCAGTATCATGCCGTAGGGCCGCTGTACGGCGTTGAGCAACAGTTCTTTCTGGTGCGGTTCATAGCCTAGCGCATCGACGCCCAGCGTGGCGCTGGTGGGGTCGAGTATGCGCATGACGATTTTTTCGCCGTATAGCGTAGGCAAGGTACTGACGCGGAAATCGATCGCCCGGTTTTTCGACAATACCAGCTTCATTCGCCCGTCCTGCGGGACGCGCTTTTCGGAAATGTCGAGTTTGGAGATGACTTTGATCCGCGACGAGAGCTTATCCTTGATCGCGAGGGGGGGTTGGGCGGCCTCGTGCAAGATGCCGTCCAGCCGATAACGAATGCGGTAGAATTTTTCGTAGGGTTCGAAATGGATGTCGGAGACACCATCATTGATGGCATCGAGCAATATTTTTTGCAGGTAGCGCACCACGGGCGCGTCGTCGATGTCCAGGCTTTCGGCCTCGTTTGCCTTGGCAACGGTTTCGTCGTTGGTGAATTCGAGCTCGAAATCTTCGGTGGACAAATCGGCCAGCGCGTTGTCTTCAGTTTCGCTGATCTGCGCGACCAGTTTGCCTAATTTATCGTCTTCGACGACGATGATATCGACGGCCAGGTTGGTCTGAAATTTGATTTCATCGATCGCTTGCAGGTTCGTCGGGTCAGAGACGGCGACCGACAGGCGGTTCCCGCGCTGATATAACGCGACTACGCGTCGACTGCGCACCAGTTTGGGATCGAGCACCTTCTTGGGGATGACTTCGGGGTCGATGGCATTCAAATTTAAGTATGGGAAGCCGAATTGCGTCGCGGCGAATTCCGCCAGTTTGGCAGCCTTTATTTTTTTTGTCTCGATAACCTGCGTCACGAAATTTTCGTTGCTGCTTTTAGCCTGCCGGACTAGTGTCTCGGCTTCTTCTTCGGTAAGCCAGCGTTGGTTTACCAAAGCCCGCGCCAGTCCGGTTAGGATGATTGGAGGTGAAATCGCTGCCATGATGGAAATATAAGTTTTGACCGTACAGGTTAACTACGCGCCCCCCGCGTTTGCAACTCAATGATGCGCTGACAGCGGGCGTTTGTAAACCCATCACAGCGCTTTTCGTCTGGGAAATATCCGTGCGGTTTTAACCAGGCGCTCCTGGACCTGGATAATTTCAATCGGGTAATCAGCAATTTTTAATGTGGTGCCCGATTCCGGAATCGCTTCCAGATGCTCAAGTATCAGTCCATTGATGGTTCTGGGCCCGTTGTCCGGCAAATCGAATTCCAGTCGGCGGTTGATCTGGCGGATCGTGCTCGTGCCCTCGACCAGCCAGCTGCCGTCAGCCTGCGGGATATAGCCCGAAAACTTGGCGTGGGCGGTGTTGTCCAGCTCACCGACGATTTCTTCGAGTATGTCGCTCAACGACACCAGCCCCAGCAATTCGCCGTATTCGTCGACGACGAGACCCAGGCTGAGCCGGTTTTCCTGAAAGTGCCGCAGTTGCGTGAACAGCAACGTGCCCGAAGGAATGAAATAAGGCGCCTGCGCATGGGCGACGATGGTTTCTGCGCTGATCTCGCCGTTGCGCAAATCCCGCGTCAGCGCGCGCAAATGAACGATGCCTATCACTTCGTTTAGCTGGTCATGGTAAATCGGTAGCCGCGTGTGACGGCTGCTGGTCAACTGCCGCGTGATGATTTCGCTGGGCTCGTCAACATCGATCGATTCGATCGAATGGCGTGGGGTCATGACGTCGTCGACGGTAATGTTTTCCAGCTCCAGCAGATTGAGCAAGATGCTTTTGTGTGTGGGTAGTAACAGCTTTCCCGATTCCATGACCAGCGTGCGCAACTCTGCCATGCCCAGGGTGTTCGCTTCGCTGTCGGCGTTCGGGTGCAGGCGCATGAGCCGCAATAGCGCCTGGACGAATAAATTGACAAACCATACGATAGGATAGGCGAGCGTGAGCAGGGGGCGCAATATGAAACTGACCGGATAGGCGATCTTATCGGGATAGGCGGCGCCGATCACTTTGGGAGTGATTTCGCTAATCACCAGGATGGCGAAGGTGACGGCCAGAGTCGCGCCGCCCAGCACCCATTTGCTGTTGCCGAACAGCCGGATCGAAATGAGCGTCACGAGTGTGGCCGATGCCGCGTTGATGAGATTGTTTCCCAGCAGAATGACGCCGAGCAGTTTGTCGGTATTGGCCAGCAATTGCGTGGTTCGCTGCGCCCCGAGATGACCGTGATTGGCGAGGTGGCGCAAACGATAGCGGTTAATGGCCATCATGCTGGTTTCGGAAATCGAAAAAAAAGCGGACAGCAGCAGTAAAACAAGCAGCGCGACAAGTAACACGCTAATAGGGATGTCGTTCAAACCAGGGTCAGCCGACTAAGGAGGATGAGTATAGTTTAGGGCTTGTGCTGGTGTTGTCAAGCGAGATGTGGTGCCGATGCCGAATCCGGGGCGATGTCCTCAGCCGGGCCGTGGGCCCGGTGCCGAGTCCATGGCCACATCGTGGGCGTGTGCGGATTATTTCCCCATGTGCGAAGAGGAGGAATAGCGCTCCATCATGGTACGGTCTTTCCATATTTTTTCGTCCAGCACGGCGGCTGGAATGCCGTACTGGTTTTCCTTGTCGACGGCTTTTTCGTGAACGATTTTGATGATGTCATCGTAACCGATTTTATACAGGAAACCGCTTTTGTCGGTCATGCGCGCAATCATCGCGGTTTCAAACAGCTTGTAAACATAAATGTTGGCCGGACGAAGCTTGCCATCGGCGGTGCGCCAGGTAATGGTGTAGCGGGTGTTTTCCTTGAAATTGCTTTTGTTCACGGACGGACTCCTTGTGTAGTGCTGAGCGCTATGCTCGATAACCCTGAATGTTGGATGTGGTGAGGTCGATTTTCAAATATATAGCGCAAACTCCTGCGACTTTAACATGGAAAAGAATGAACGTAAACTGTCTCGGCTTGTCTGCATTCACGTGGGTTTGATATGGCTTCGGCAGTTGTGCCATAACCACTGCGCGACGGAATCAGTGGCGAGTATGGTCGCGAAACGGGCAGTATTGCGCCGCGAGCGAAAATCCGGAAATTCGCCGAGAATGCCGGGAAAATGGGGCCAGTAGGCGCCGCGCCTGCCGCGCAATTGAAATGTTTATGACAAAATTATTTGCATCGTTTCCGTATTTTGGTATATTACTATGCTTTGATTTATGGTTGGGGCGGCTATGTACGGTTTCAAGGAAGTTGATGTGCAGGGTTTGGAGCAACTCAAGGCCACCTCGGATTGCATGTTGATTGACGTGCGTACGGATGCCGAGGTGTCGCGAGGTGGAATTGAAGGTGCCGTCCATATTCCGCTCCATCTGCTGCCGATGAAGCTGCAGGATCTGCCGGGCAACATGCCGGTCGTGTTTTATTGCCAGTCAGGCGGACGTTCCGCGCAGGCGTGTGCTTTCGTGACGTCCAAGGGGTTGACCGAAGTGTTTAACTTGCAGGGTGGAATTATGGGCTGGATACGTTCCGGTAAACCGCTTGCTTCGATTTGAATTTGTGGGAGTGCCTGGTAATTTCAGGTGTAGTTTGCGGTTTATTTTACAATTTGATGGAGACGAAAAATGAATTTTGATAAAGAACTGGACGCGCGCGGTCTGAATTGCCCTTTGCCTATACTGCGCTGCAAAAAAAGCCTGGGCGAGTTGACCACCGGCCAGGTGCTGAAAATCGTCGCGACCGATCCGGGCGCGATCAAGGATTTCGAGGCGTTTTCCAAGCAAACGGGTAACGAACTCTTGTCCTCTGCTCAGGCAGGTGGTGAATTTACGTTTTTCATGAAAAAGAAATAATTTGGTATTCCGGCTACACCGTGTCATTGCGTAACGGCAGCAAATGCGGTGCAGGCTACATAACTATAAAAGGAGCTAGGTAATGGATCAGAAGAAGCTTGCGATTATCGCAACCAAAGGCACGCTCGATTGGGCTTATCCGCCGTTTATCCTGGCCTCGACTGCCGCAGCGCTCGATTACTCGGTAGAGATATTTTTCACCTTCTATGGCCTGCAGCTGGTTCGCAAGGACCTTTCTGTTCTTAAGGTCAGCCCGTTGGGCAATCCAGGCATGCCCATGAAAATGCCGTTCGGCCCCAAATGGTTTCGCGATATCAACTGGAATATCCCAAATGCTGTCCAGGCTATTGTGCCCGGGTACGAATCCCTGGCAACCGTTTTAATGAAGCAGACGATTGCCAATAATGGCGTTGCCACGATTCACGATTTGCGCTCCATGTGCCAGGAAGCGGAAGTAAAATTTATTGCCTGTCAGATGACGGTGGAGTTGTTCGGTTTCGAGCATAGCGACTTTATTGACGGCATGGAATACGGCGGCGCCGCATCGTTCTTCGAATTTGCGGGCGACTCGGATATCTGCCTGTATACCTGAAACCCCGAATGCGGGTCGGGTATTAAGCACACTCTGGCAATTTGAAGTTGGGAACAAAATTCCCGACTTGTTGCCCAAACGGTATGGCGTATCAGCCACACTGTCACTAACTGGTCGCGGTAAGCGGGTAGTTTCAAAATTTAAGCGTTTCCTTCGGGAAGCGCCAGTATGGTTTCCGTCTTCGAATTTTATTGAGTGGGCTACGCTTATGTAGCCGCCAGGCGTACGTAGCTACCGGTAGTTATATGGCGGCAGCATAATTAACCGAGAGGTACATCATGGCAACTTACGCTGAAATGCGCGAGATTTACGATGATATTCGTGGTGATTTTCGTTATGACCATGAATTGAACGGATGTCTGAATTGCGGGATCTGCACGGCTACATGCCCGTCCGCACAATTTTACGATTACAGTCCGCGCGAAATCGTCCAGCTACTCTGGACGGAAAATATCGAACAGATCTACGATGCGATGCAGGAAAAAATCTGGGCGTGCGCGCAATGCATGACTTGCGCGGCGCGCTGTCCGTTCAAGAATTCGCCGGGCGGTCTGGTCATGATCATGCGCGAAGTCTCGATCAAGCACGGCATGCAATCGGCAAAAGACGTATTGCGTCCGTTCGGCCGGGTGATGCTCAAGTTGATTACTACCGGCAACCAGTTGTCGCCGGACATGATACAGCCTGACCATTTCCCCGACTGGGGCCAAAATATCCAGAAGGTTGAAGGCGACCTCAAGACCCTGCGCAAGGCGATACCGGTGCGTACTCTGCAAACCACGGATACTGCGTGGGAAGTGTCCTTGAAAACATCGGTTGAAATGTACACCATTTGGGAAATGACCGGCGTGCTCTCCTCGCTTGAAGCAATGGATGAAAATCTGTTCGATGTGATCGAGGATTTCATCGACGAGAAGCGTGAGGAATACGAGGAGTGGTTGGAAGAGCGAGAAGGCTGATTGTGTTTTCGTCAATCCTGTAATTCATTTATTAGGAGATTTATCATGAGCGACACAGCTAATAGTACAGAGAATCAAGGAATCGCCGGGCACGGCTCGTTTTTCCAGCAGACCAATTTATCCGGCGCGGAAGCGGCCAAGGCGACTGAGTGGGTGCGCAAGCACGTGGACAAGCGTACCGTCGATCTGGGCGAGCGTATGGATGACATACGTGACCATATGTGGGAGCTTGAAAAAGATGGTCAGATCATCGTTCACCGCATCACCGACGCGCACGAGCCGGTGAATGTGCAAACCCTGTTTGGCTGGAACAAGAAGGTGCCGACCAAGCAGTTGTGGCACCACAAATCGTGCGGACAATGCGGTAATATCCCGGGCTACCCTACCTCGCTGATGTGGTTCATGAATAAATTTGATTTTGTTCCGGGCAAGGACTACCTGGACGAGACCGATCAGACTTCCTGCACCGCCTGGAACTACCATGGGTCGGGCATCGGCAACGTCGAATCGCTGGCCGCCGTATTCATGCGTAATTTCCATCAGGCCTATATCTCCGGCAAGCAGCACGGCATGGAAGCGGGTCATTTTTTCCCGCTGGTACATTGCGGCACTTCCTTCGGCAACTATAAGGAAATTCGCAAATATCTGGTCGAGTCCGCCGAGTTGCGCGAGCGCGTCACCAAGATCCTCGGCAAGCTCGGGCGTCTGGTTGACGGCAAGCTCGTCATTCCTGAAGAAATCATCCATTATTCCGAGTGGGTGCACGTGATGCGTAATCGCATCGCCTCCGAATTGCAGACCGTCGACGTCTCCAATATCCGCGTCACCATGCACGCGGCCTGTCATTACTACAAGATGGTACACGAAGATGCTATCTACGATCCTGCTGTTCTGGGCGGCAACCGTACTGCCGTCGGCAGCTCCTTGGCGTTGGCGCTGGGCGCACAACTGATCGACTATTCGACCTGGTACGACTGCTGCGGTTTCGGCTTCCGTCATATCATCTCGGAGCGCGAGTTTACCCGCTCGTTTACGATGGACCGCAAAATTCGCGTCGTGCGCGAAGAAGCCAATGCCGACGTATTGCTCGGGATCGACACCGGCTGTATCACGACCATGGATAAAAACCAGTGGATAGGCAAGGCGCACGATAACGATTTCGCCGTGCCTATCATGGCCGACGTGCAGTTCGCCGCTTTGGCCTGCGGCGCCGACCCGTTCAAGATTGTGCAACTGCAATGGCACGCTTCTCCTTGTGAGGAGCTAGTCGAAAAAATGGGTGTTTCCTGGACTGAAGCCAAGAAAACGTTTGAATCTTATCTGAAAGAAGTCGAAGCTGGAAATATCGAATATTTATATAATCCAGAGTTGGCATTAGGAGGCCATTGAAGATGTCTGATACCGTTTTAGTAGTGGGTGCAGGCCCGACTGGTTTGTCTGCTGCGGCAGGTGTGGCTTCAATCGGCAAAAAAGTAATTTTAGTCGAAAAAGAAGCCGTTCTTGGCGGAGCACCGATTCTGTCGGGTTATGCGAAATTGGTTCCTTCGGGCGAGTGGGCAAAGGACGCGATTGGTCGCATGATCAAGCGCGTCGAAGATAATGCCAATGTAACCGTTTATAAATCCACCAAGGTGGTTAAAGTGGAAGGCGAAGCCGGTAACTTTACCGTCACCTTGTCGAACGGTCAGAGCGCTAACGTGGGCAGTATCATTTTGGGCACCGGCTTCACACATTTCGACTCCATCAACAAGCCGGAATGGGGTTTCGGTACTTACGAGGACGTATTGACCACCACGCAGATGGAGCAAATGGTCGGCAGCGGCAAAATTGCCTGTCCTTCAAACGGCCGCGTGCCTGAGCGCGTCGCTATTTTATTGTGCGTGGGTTCGCGCGACCGGCAGATTGGCCGCGAGTGGTGCTCAAAAATCTGTTGCACGGTTTCGACCAACCTGGCGATGGAGATCAAAGAGCTTTCTCCGACCACCGAAGTCTTTATTTATTATATGGACATTCGCACCTTCGGTCTTTACGAAGATAAATTCTACTGGAAATCGCAGGAAGAATTCAAGACCAAATTTGTCAAGGCGCGTATTGCCGAAGTCACGCAATCGGCCGACGGACGTTTATTGGTCAAAGGCGAGGACACGCTGGTCAAGCGCCCTATCGTCATTCCTATGGACATCGTCGTGCACGCCATCGGCATGGACCCGAATGAAGAAAACCCAGACATCGCCAAGGTATTCGGCATAGGCCTGGAAAAACACGGTTTCGTCGATAAAGGCGAGCAATACACGAGCAGCTTTAGCAGCACTCGCCGCGGCATTTATGTCGGCGGTGCGGCGCTTGGCCCGGAAGATATCGATACCAGCATCTCGCACGGCCTGGCAATGGCGATGCGCGCTGTGGGTGACATGAATGCTCTGGTTCAAAAAGCGGCCTGATCAGGCGCTGGCGGAAGACGAAGCCGACCTGATTGTGCCGGCGGCGCTTTCCGTGCCGCTCGACGCAAGGCAGTTTCAGCAGCGCTTTTCGTCCCTGATGCATGACCTGACGGAAGATGGCGGCGCCGAGGTTTTTCTGGCGAGCATGGAGGCCAAGCATCGGCTTTTTGCCGACTTGCTTAAAGAGGATGCGCTCGCGCAGCTCAGCATGGAAGGCGTCGAGGCATTGCTAGACACGGTGTTTTCCGCCAGGCGCAGGATTTATTT
>DAICZK010000004.1:11769-23549 GCA_027311185.1 Sulfuriferula sp. | reverse complement strand
GGCCAGAGCCGCGGCGCGCTGTGCCGACAACCATAAAACCAGGCGCGAGCTACGCCGCCACAGAGCGTAGGCGACGGCAAACACCAGCCCTGAGAGCGCTGTCACATGCGAACCGGAAATCGAAATCAGGTGAGTAATGCCGGTCTGTTGATAAAGCTGCCATTGCGCCGCCGGAATCGCCGACTGATCGCCGATGGCAAGCGCCTTGAGCACGCCCGCATAAGGCGCTCCCGGCAATATGCGATCGATGCGATCGGCGATCTTTTCGCGTGTCACGTCGATCAGGTAACGCGGTTGCCTTACCCGTGCGCTCAGCAGCCGATGCGGTTCGCTCTCTTGCACGCTGCCCAGCGCGCGAATGTCCTGCGCAAACCACATGGCCTCTCGGTCCATGACATGCGGATTCTGGTTGGCGTGGGGACGACGTAATTTCACACTCAATTGCCATCGCTGCGCGGCCTGTACTACTATCGCGCCAGGTATTTTTTTTCCTTTAAAACCAATTGAATATACTGATAATCGCAAGTGTTTTGGCACTATGGCGCCGGGGCTGAGTACATGCTCCACTGTAAAATCGAAGCTTTGCCCGCGCCCGGTTTCCGTCGGCAGGTTCGCCACCACCCCAACCACCGGGATATCGACGCCCTCCCACGCGCGTGGCAGGGTGTCGGCCAGGCGGTGTTGCGCCCAGATCGCTGCGTACGAGAATCCGAGCGCAAAGCAGAAGACGGCGAAACCGCCCCGCCGCACCCAGCGCCAGCGTCCCTGCCGCGGCAGGCCCCAGAATGTCGCCAACAGCGGCAACCCCCACAGCCAGGCCAAATCCGGCAATTGCGCCTGCAACTGCAAGACCATGATGCCGGTGACAAATGCGACGATGGCCAGACGCATTAGACTGCCTAGATGATTTCGGGCACGCCGTCGACGCCGAACAATGCCGCTTTGAGCTGCTTGAGCTCGTCGCGCAGAGCGGCAGCGCGCTCGAACTCCAGATTTTTTGCCGCGGCCAGCATCTCTTTTTCCAGTTGCTTCAGCTCGCGAGCCAGCGTTTTCTCGTCGCGGCTCCGGTAATCTGCCATCTTCTGCTCAACCTTGCGCTGCGCTTGCGCGCTTTCCATATCGTACGCGCCTTCAATGATATCCTTGATATCCTTGACGATGCCGCGCGGCGTGATGCCGTGCAAGGTATTGAATTCTATCTGCTTCTGCCTGCGTCTTTCGTTCTCGCTCATCGCCCGCTGCATCGATCCCGTGACGCGGTCGGCATAGAGAATGGCGCGGCCATGCAGATGCCTGGCGGCCCGGCCTATGGTTTGTATCAGCGAGCGCTCGGAGCGCAAGAAGCCTTCCTTGTCCGCATCCAGAATGGCGACCAGAGAGACTTCGGGAATATCCAGCCCCTCGCGCAGCAAATTGATCCCGACCAGCACGTCGAACACCCCCAGGCGCAAGTCGCGGATAATTTCCACCCGCTCCACCGTATCGACATCGGAATGCAGGTAACGCGCCTTGACGCCGTGCTCGGCCAGATAATCGGTCAGATTCTCGGACATACGCTTGGTCAGCGTCGTGACCAGTACGCGCTCGTTCAACGGCACACGTTTGGTGATTTCGGACAACACATCGTCCACCTGCGTTGCGACGGGGCGCACTTCGATTATGGGATCGAGCAACCCGGTAGGCCGCACCACCTGCTCGACCACCTGTCCCTGATGCTGCTGTTCGTAATCGGCAGGCGTCGCCGAAATAAACACGGTCTGGCGCATCACACGCTCGAACTCGTCGAATCGCAGCGGGCGATTATCCATCGCCGACGGCAGGCGGAAACCGTAATTGACCAGATTTTCCTTGCGCGCCCGGTCGCCTTTATACATTCCCCCAATCTGCGGAATGGTAACGTGCGACTCGTCGATAAACATCAAGGCCCGGGGCGGCAGGTAATCGATCAGCGTCGGCGGTGGTTCGCCAGCACTGCGGCCCGACAAATGCCGCGAATAGTTCTCGATACCCTTGCAGAAACCCAGCTCGTTCATCATTTCCAGATCGAAACGCGTACGCTGCTCCAGACGCTGCGCTTCAACCAGCTTGTTATCGCGATAATAGTCCTCCATCCGCTCCCGCAGCTCCAGCTTGATCGCCTCGATGGCGCGCAGCGTCGTACTGCGCGGCGTGACATAGTGGCTGGACGGATATACCGTATAACGCGGCAGTTTCTGCAACAGATGACCGGTCAGCGGATCGAACAAACGTATGCTCTCGACCTCGTCATCGAATAACGATACCCGCACCGCGTGTTCGGCGTTCTCGGCCGGAAATATGTCCAGCACGTCGCCGCGAACGCGGAATATGCCGCGCTTGAACTCGAACTCGTTGCGCTCGTATTGCATGCCTATGAGCCGCTGCATCGCGTCGCGTTGCGACAATTTCTCGCCCTGGCGCAAATGCAGAATCATTTGATGATAGTCGGCCGGATCGCCGATACCGTAAATAGCCGACACGGTCGCCACGATAATACTGTCGTTGCGCTCGAGCAGCGCCTTGGTCGCCGACAGCCGCATTTGCTCGATATGCTCGTTAATGCTGGAATCTTTTTCGATGAACAGATCGCGCGCGGGGACATACGCCTCGGGTTGATAATAATCATAATATGACACAAAATATTCAACCGAATTTTCGGGAAAAAATTCGCGCATTTCAGCGTACAATTGGGCCGCAAGGGTTTTGTTGGGCGCCATGATCATCGCCGGCCGCCCCAGTTGCGCGATCACATTCGCCATCGTGTAAGTCTTGCCCGATCCGGTCACGCCCAGCAGGGTCTGGTGGGCCAGACCGCTCGTCAGCCCGTCGACGAGCTTTTCGATCGCCTGCGGTTGATCGCCCGCCGGCAAAAAAGGTTGATGCAAACGAAAAGGACTATTGGGAAAAGTGACAATCACGAGTAAAATCGCCCCCTAAATGATGGTAGGAAAACCCGTACGCCGAGTTGCGACGGTTTTTCAGACTACGAATATTATCATGCCGGAGAGATAAACCCGGTGCATAACCGCATTAACGAGCCCCAAGGATTCAAGTTGAAACTCTCAAACCGCGTACAGGCCATCAAACCCTCACCCACGCTCGCCGTGACTACCCGCGCCGCCCGGCTCAAGGCCGAAGGGCGCGACATCATCGGCCTGGGTGCAGGCGAACCCGATTTCGATACGCCGCAGCCGATCAAGGACGCCGCCGTCGCCGCCATAGCCCGCGGCGCTACCAAGTATACCGCCGTAGGCGGCACCCCATCGCTCAAACAGGCGATCATTGCCAAATTCAGGCGCGACAACGGCCTGGACTACAACGCGAAACAAATACTGGTGTCGTGCGGCGGCAAACAGAGCTTTTTCAACCTGATGCAGGCGCTCATCAATCCCGGCGACGAGGTCATCATTCCCGCGCCTTACTGGGTTTCTTATCCTGACATGGTCCTGCTCGCCGACGGCAAGCCGGTCATCGTCGAAGCGGGCATCTCGCAGGGCTTTAAAATCACCCCGGCGCAATTGCAGGCAGCGATCACGCCGCGCACCCGGCTGGTTGTGCTGAACAGCCCGAGCAATCCGACGGGCGCCGTGTACAACCTCGCCGAGCTCGCCGCGCTGGGCGAAGTCCTGCGGCAATACCCGGATGTGCTCATCGCCACCGACGACATGTACGAACACATACGGCTGCAGGATCAGGCTTTTTGCAACATACTCAACGCCTGCCCCGATCTCTATCCTCGCACTATCGTGCTCAACGGCGTCTCCAAAGCTTACGCCATGACCGGCTGGCGCATCGGTTACTGCGCCGGCCCCGAGGAATTGATCACCGCGATGGAAAACGTGCAGTCGCAATCCACCTCCAACCCTGCCTCGATCTCGCAAGCCGCCGCCGAAGCTGCGTTAAACGGCGACCAGGGCTGCATTACTCCCATGCTCAAGGCTTTTCGCGAGCGCCACGAATACATCGTCGAGCGACTGAACCCCATCCCCGGCGTCAGTTGCCTGTACGCGGGGGGGGCGTTCTACGCTTTTCCCGACGTCAGCGGGGCGATCCGGCGTTTACACGAAGCAGGGAAAATTCCGGCCGCGACAGACATTGCATTGAGTGAATATCTGCTCGAAAAAGCCGGGGTCGCGGTGGTACCCGGCTCGGCATTCGGCGGCGAGGGCTACGTCCGGCTGTCGTTCGCGACCTCGATGGACAACATCAAAGCCGCTCTGGAGCGCCTGCAAGCCTGGATGAGCTGAGATTTTTCAGCCCAGACCCGTGCTCATGCCCAGTGCAGCATTTTGCTGGTAACCAGCACCGTCACGGACGCGAACAGGCAATAATAACCGAAGATGTACCACTTGCCGTGTTCCAGCCACTGCGACAGCCATTTGAGCGCGAGCAAGGCGGCGACGAAGCTCAGCACCATACCCGCCAGACTCGGCCACGCCACTTGCAGCATGTTTCCGGCCAGCGCCTGCGCACCATAAGCCTTATAAAACCGGTAAACCTCCTTGGCGATCACCGGCGGGGTCAGGATGACCGCCAGAGCGAAGCTGAATTCTTCCGCCCGCACCTTGTCTATCCCCAGCAGCAAACCCGTGGAAATAGTGGCTCCGGAACGCGAAAATCCGCGAAACGGAAGGCACAGACCCTGCACCGCGCCTATCCAGGCCGACTGGGCACCGCTCAGGCTTCGCTCAGGCGTGGTCGCCGTTTGACGCGACGACAGGATGATGATAATGCCCGCCGCCGCCAGGCCGCCGGCGATAACATACACGTTGCCGAACAGCTGCTCGATTTCCGCATGCCCTCCATGCAGCACGACGTGTTCGATAAAAAACATCAATGCCAGACCGACTATCCCGGTCAGGACGGTCGCCAGCGCCACCATTTTAGCGAACGGCCAGAAAGTACTTGCGGAAGAAAAATAACGGTCGCGCCACGAACTCCAGAAATAAATGATGACCGCGAGCATCGTGCCGGTGTGAAGCATGACCAGCAACAGCGTCATCGCCGGTGTAGTCGGATCGAACCCCATCAGCTTGGCTGCGAAAATAACGTGCGCCGAACTCGACACCGGAAGCATTTCGCAAACCCCCTGAACGACGGCCAGCACTAAAACGTCAAGAAACGTCATGTATTAATTCCATAAAATAAAAGTGATGAAACCGGCGAATTGCAAGGAGATTGTGTAACAATCATTGCACCAGCACCGGCGTGCCGCTCTCCAGCTTGACCCTGTCGCCGGTGTTAAACGAAGGCGGTGTAGACAAATAATAAGTGCGATAAGAACCGTCATTCATCCGCACATGAATGTCATAACGCTGATGCTGGTTGACCCGCTCACCGATCTGGTTGCCCGCATAAGCGCCGCCTGCCGCCCCGGCAACGGTCGCCAGCGTACGACCGTTGCCGTTACCGATCTGGTGTCCGACTACCGCACCCAGCACTCCGCCCAGAACCGACCCCACCAGCGACGGACTCGACGACTGCACCTCGGTCACGTTTATCGATTGCACGATGCCGCAATCCTGACAGACAGGTATCGGTGCCTGTGCTGGGGCCGCTGTCGCAACGGCGGTTTCGCCCGGCCGTTCCTCAGGCATGGATTCATGCCTGTGCGCAACGTGCTCCCGGTGTTCCCGAAGCGGATAAGCACTTGTAGGTTGCGCGCTCGGCATAACTGACCCACCCGCCGAATTGGAGCCCGACTGCGTTGCCGGAGCCGCATTTTGCGTGACCGCCGCCGGCTCATGAAGATGAGGCATCCAGCCCGCCATCGTGGCTATACCCAGTACACCAAACAGAATCGCAGTCACGCCAGCTACAGTTAATATGACATTTAGCGCATTGCCAGGTTTTTCCATCAGAGCCTCCCTTGAAATTGACAGAAATCGGGCCGCCCAAAAGAATAGCAGCGACAGCCAACAATGACAGACAAAGTCTACACGACAGAGCCAACCCCGGCAAGCGACGGCTTTTCGCCTCCCTTCAAGACAGCATCGCACGATATCCGGGAACTAAAATCCTCTAAACGACGTTTCAAAAATGCGCATAATAGACTCTGCTGGATGATGATATCGCAGATGCTCGGCCGCCGATGCGATGTTGATCACCGGCCCGCAAGGTATCATCGAAACCGCCAACCCCAGGAGCGAGTCATTGTTCGGCTATTCCGCCGCTAAATTGACTGGACAGCCGGTAGAGATACTGGTGCCAAAAAGGCTGCGTGATGTTCACCGCCTGCATCACATCGGCTATGCCTCGCATCCGGTCAACCGCTCCGCGGGCGAGGGCCTGACCCTCTTCGGCGCCCATAAAAACGGTCGGGAGTTTCCCATCGACGTCAGCCTGAGTCCTTTGCAAGGCGCGACGGAGTTGCGAGTGCTGGTCGTGATCTATGACGTCAGCAAATACAGGCAAACCGAAACCGCCTTGCGCGACAGCGAAGAACGGTTCAGTACCCTGTTTAATTCCGCCGCCGACTGCCTGTTCATTTTCGATTTGGGCGGCGCTATCCGAGACGTGAATTTTGCCGCCTGCGACCGGCTTGGCTATACCCGGTCGGAAATGCTGAGCATAAATATCATCCAGACCAAAAGCACCGAATTTGCCGCCAGGTTACCAAATCAGCTGGCGCAGGTGACAAAAAACGGCAATGCGCTGTTCGAATCTGCCAACCGACATAAAAACGGCACCATCATTCCGGTCGAAGTCAACTCGACCATTATCAAGGTGGGCGGCGAGAAAAATGATTTTCAACGCGGTGCGCGATATTTCCGAGCGTAAACAATCCGAAGAAAAGATAACCCGGCTGGCCTATTTCGATTACCTGACCGGCTTGCCCAATCGGCGTCTGTTCTACGACCGACTCAGGGAGTCGATAGCGCAGGCGAGGCGTTATGGGCAAAAACTCGCCCTGCTGTTTCTCGACCTCGATGAATTCAAACAGATCAACAATAACTTTGGCCACCCGGCAGGCGACCAATTACTGCAGGAGATCGCCCCAATCGCCGTGTTGTAATCAGGTCACGCCCAATGTGACTATGGCCTTATGCGTGAGGCCGTCATCGACGAGCGGTATGCGGCGGGTCGAACTGTCGAGCGCCACGCCATCCAGAACGATGCCGACCACGCCGCTCGAAACACGGTCCGGGTTTTCAATACGGATTTCGTAGCGTGACGAACCGTGCCGATAATTGATCTGGAATTCCGGCCACTGCCGCGTAATGCACGGGTCGATCAGAAGCTCCTCGCCGCGCACGCGCAGGCCCAGTATCCATTCAACGCCGGCGCGCAGCATCCAGCCCGCCGAACCGGTATACCAGGTCCAGCCTCCGCGCCCGGTATGCGGTGCAATCGCGTAGATATCGGCGGCCGCGACATACGGCTCGACCTTGTAGCGATGCACGCCGGCGCGCGTGCTCGCATGATTGACCGGGTTCATCATCGCGAACAATTCATTCGCCTTGTCACCGTCGCCCAGCATGGCATAAGCGATCACGCACCAGACCGCCGCGTGCGTGTATTGCCCCCCGTTTTCGCGCACCCCGGGCAAATAACCCTTGATATAACCCGGATCAAGCGGCGTTTTGTCGAATGGCGGCGTAAACAGCAGCACCAGATCGTCGCCCTGGCGAATCAGATACTGGTCGACCGCCCTCATGGCGCGTTCAGCACGTTCGCGCGTACCGGCACCCGATATGATCGCCCAGGACTGGGCAATCGAATCGATACGGCATTCCGTATTCGCAGCCGATCCGAGCGGTGTGCCGTCATCGAAATAAGCGCGACGATACCACGCGCCGTCCCATGCCTGGTCTTCTATCGCCTGTCTGAGTGCTTCCGCGTGTGCGAGCCAGGTTTGAGCACGCTCGGTCTCCCCGCGCGCCGCAGCCACCGGCGCAAAAGTGCGCAAGGTCGTATTCAGGAACCATGCGAGCCACACACTTTCTCCACGCCCGTCCTGACCCACCCGATTCATGCCATCGTTCCAGTCGCCGCTGCCGATCAGCGGCAAACCGTGGCTGCCCGTCGCCAGGCTGCGATCCAGAGTACGGGCGCAATGTTCGAAGACGCTGGCCTCCTGATTCGATGTCGACGGTGCGAAATAGGCATCTTCCTGGCCGTCGGCCAGTGCCGGGCCGTCCAGAAATGCGCATGGCTGATCGAGAATGGTTTTATCGGCGGTGACTTCGATGTAATTTAAAACTACGTATGGCAACCAGATCAAATCGTCCGAGATCCGCGTGCGCACGCCGCGTCCGGTTGGCGGATGCCACCAGTGCTGGACATCGCCCTCGGAAAACTGTCGCGCCGCCGCGCGCAAAATCTGGGCGCGCGCCTCATCGGGCAAAGCGACGGCCAAAGCCATGCTGTCTTGCAACTGATCGCGGAAGCCGAACGCCCCACCCGCCTGATAAAACGCCGTACGCGCCCAGAAACGACAACTCAGGGTCTGATACAGCAGCCATCGATTCAGCATCAGATCGAGACTGCGATCCGGCGTGATGACCTCGACTTTTTCGAGTATCTGGTCCCATTGCTGCCTGGTCTGTTCAAGCAGATTGTGCGTCGACTGCGCCCGATAACGCAGAATCAGCGCGCGGGCCTCTTGCCTGCTGGCTGCCTGCCCGAGCATAAAGCGCAATTCCCTGCTTTCCCCCACCTCAAGTACGAGGCGGGACTGAAGCGCGGCGCAGGGATCAAGTCCCGCACCGGTCTTGCCACTCAACGATTCGTCGCGCAGCAGCGCAGCCGGACTGTCCGGAGAGCCGTTGCGGCCGAGAAACTCTGTACGGTCTCCGGTCCAGGACGCGTTTGCGGGTTTTGCGTCGAAAAATGCAATACGTTGGCCGAATTCGCTACTCCATGGGTTATGCGCGAACAGGGCGCCGGTCTCGATGTCTATTTCGGTGACGATAAAGGGCGCGTTAGTACTGCGCAGAAATCCCAACACCCATTCGACATAGCCCGTAACACTTAAGGTCCGTGACCGCGCCGAGCGGTTTTCCAACCGCAAGGCGGAAATTTTCACCGAATCGTCTACTGCCACAAACTGGATCAGGTCGCTATACATGTCATGCGACAGATGCTCGAAACGGCTGTACCCCTGCCCGTGACGCGTAATATACGCCGCATGTTCGATACGAATCGGCAACGCAGTCGGCGTCCAGAGTTCGCCGGTATCCATATCTGCAATATAAATCGCTTCTCCGGCAGGATCAGACACAGGATCGTTCGACCATGGCGTCAACTGGTTTTCGCGGCTGTTGACCGACCAGGTATAAGACGACCCTGATTCGGAAACGATAAAACCGAAATCGCGATTGGCGATAACATTGCTCCACGGCGCGGGCGTACGCTGATTGGCTTCTTGCACGATCACGTATTCGCGGCCATTATCGGCAAATCCACCCAAGCCGTTAAAAAATTCCAATTTCGGTGGCACCAGTACGGCAGCCGTTTCGGGGCGCGGAGCCACGACTTTGCGTGCAGAGCGCGGCGGTTTGAGTTCCGTACGCTTGACGCGCATCACCTGCTCGTTCAACGAGCCCTGGCGATTGGTCAGAATCGCCCGCGCCGCAGTCTCCAGCAACAGCTTATCTTGCGCCGGCAGCAAATCGGCGCGCAACAAAAATATAGCGCCGCGCACATCGTGATTGTCATGCGTGGTTGCGCCCTGACAAGCGCGCACGAGGTTTTCCAGATACACCTGCAAATCCTGCGCGTACGAAGCGGGTTTTTCATTCAGAATCACCAGATCGACCGCTAGATGACGCATACGCCAATACTCGTGCGCACGCAGCAATTGGCGCAACAAGCCGCGATCGTCGGCATCGTCAATGCGTACCAGGACGATAGGCAGATCGCCAGAAATCCTGTGTACCCACAGCCCGGATGCCGGCAATTGGCTATGCTGCAGAATTTCGCTCGATGGGCGCAAGGACGGGTCGGAATAGAGGATGCGGTTGGCCAGACGCTGGAACAGATTGGCCTCATCATTACCGATACCGAGATAGTGCAGTTGCACCTGGGCGTGAGTCCACGCCAGGGTAGATGCCCGGTCGAACGCTGCCGGATCGTGATATTTGTCGGCGAGGCTGATGATTTCCTCGCGCGTCCGCGCCGCCATCGTGCAAAACGTGATGTGGACGCTGGCTCCCGGCGCGATCCGCACGCGCTTGCGCAGGCTTGCCACCGGGTCGAGCACCGCCCCGACTGTATTAGACAGCGGCCAGCCATTCATGACTGAGAGCGGATTGGTCACATTGTGCCCGCGGCCTAAAAAGCGTGACCTGTCGGTTTCATATTCAACGTTGGTCGCGATCTCGCCATCGCTCGAAGAAACCACATGAGCGAACCAGTTGACGGCATCATGTGCAGAACGCGGCCGGCGCGACGCGACAATCGCCGAAATCGCATCGATGTATTCGGTCTGGATGAACAGATTGGAAAAAGCAGGATGCGCGGCATCGGCCTCCTGCGGAGTCATGGTAATTTCCGCATACGATGTCACTTCGATTTCGCGCGCGCGCGACCCGCCATTGGTCAGCGTCAAACGCCGTATTTCCACGTCATCCTCAGACGAGACGATGATTTCAAGCGCGGAAGTAAAAGTGCCGTCACGCTGAATGATGCGGGCGCGATCCTCGGCAAACATGACCTCATAATCGTCGGATTCCACGCACATCGGCTGATAGGTCGCCTACCAGACCAACCCGCTTCCGACATCGCGCAAATAAATGTAGCTGCCCCAGTTGTCGCGCGTCACATCTTCGCGCCAACGCGTCACCGCGAGTTTCCCCCACACGCTATAACCCGAGCCGGCGCCGGTAATCATCACCGCATAACGGCCATTGGAGAGCAAATGTACTGACGGGGTCGGCAGATTGGGCGAATAAAAGCGTCGCAATATCGGTTCTACATAATCCTTGACCAGAGCATCCGACTTGGTATCGTAAGCGCGCGGTCGCGTGACCGGAATGTCGCGCGGCGTGCGTTCCTGCAACAGCAATTGCGCCGACTGAATGCGCGGCTCGCGATGAAACCTGCGGCGCATGATATTTTCGTTGAGCACATTGTCGATCGATACCAGCGACATGCCTTGATGATGCGCCATATACGCCTTGACCGTTACCACCGTTTCGCCCTGCGGCAGGCGCTCTGGCGTGAAATCCAGCGCCTCGTAGAACCCGAATACCCCGCGTCCGCCCAATGCCTCGATGCGCACCAGGTTCCTGACCGCGGCGGCAGGCTGATACATGGCCGCAAGCAGCGTGGCGTAAGGCGCAATTACACTGTCATCACCCAGGCCGCGTTTCAGACCCAGACCGGGAACGCCGAAATTGGAATACTGGTAGGTCAGAGCGAGATCGCGAACGTTGTACGCCGATTCGGAAACTCCCCACGGAATGCCGCGTTCATGACCATACTGAATTTGACGCCAGACGATAAGCCGGGAAGTATGCTCGATCAGGCTGCCTTCCGGCGAGCGCATGACCAGCGCAGGCATCAGATATTCGAACATCGACCCTGACCACGAAATCAGCGCCGCTCCTTTGTTGACTGGCGTTAACGCGCGCCCCAAGCGAAACCAGTGCGCAGCCGGCACATCGCCCTTGGCAATCGCGATGAAACTGGCGAGCCGTGCTTCGGAAGCCAGCAAATCGTAGTAACTCGCATCCAGCGCACCTTCGGCGACATTGTAGCCAATGGAAAAAAGCTTGCGCGTAGTGTCGTACAGGAAAACAAAATCCATCGCCTACGAC
>DAICZK010000004.1:0-11759 GCA_027311185.1 Sulfuriferula sp. | reverse complement strand
CTGGCGCGATCTGCAATCCGCTGCAAGCGTTGCAGCAAATCGCTCGCGGCAACGTCGGCAGCGTTGAACTCGACGCCCAGGCGGCGCAAACAGTCCGCGTCGTCATCGTGGTTCGGCAAAGCCTGCCATTGCGCGACGATTTCCAGCCCTGTCCGGCACAGACCGGGTAGCCCCGCCAACGACGGCGGCGCCGCTAATAACGCGGAGAGACGAGTCGCCAGCTGGTGCCGGACCGGTTGTGCCTCATCCGGCCTGACGGCGGTGACCGCGGTATGGATCAGCGTCGCCCAGGATAAAAACCGAGCAACATCCTTGGTATGGCTGCCGATGTCGAAACGCACCGCTTCCGCCCACGCGACCAGTTCCGACCCGGATTCGTCGCGTTGCGCGGCGATGGTAATGCTGATATCGGCAAGAGTATCGGCGTGCGCTAGCAAAGCGGCATAATTCGCAATCCAGTCGCCGACCTGCTGGGGCTGCTCCCGCGTAAGCTCTGCGAGTTTGTCGGCCGCTTCGTTCAAACCCGCCAGGCTGACGATTTCGCTGCGCTTGTCTTCCTTGAGACTGGCGGCGCTGGCGTGAAGCAAATACAGGCTGTCGCGGATACCCTGCAAATCATCTAGATGAAACAGGGGCCGCTCGGCAATATCGGTACACGCTTGCGCGAGCGCGATCAGGTGTCCGGCCAGATTGCCACTATCGACGGAAGAAATATACTTCGGCTCCAGCGCGCGCAGATCGGTCGTCTCATACCAGTTGTAGAAATGTCCGCGGAAACGCTCCAGCCTATCCAGGCTGTCCTGCGTCTGCTCGATGCGCTGCACCATATCGCTGACGCCGAGCCAGCCGAAATCGCGCGCCGCGACGACCGAGAGCAGATACAAACCGAAATTGGTTGGCGAGCTGCGATGCGCGATGACCGGACTGGGATATTCCTGAAAATTATCTGGTGGCAAGTAATTATCCGCCGCGCTGACGAAAGTGGCGAAAAACCGCCAGGTCCGTCTTGCTGTCAAGCGCAGTACAAGCAGCGCCTGCTCCGACAACGGCTCGATTTGCGGCAACGGCGGCGGCAGCGAAATCCGGCGCGCGAGCAAAGGCGCTACGCTCCAGAGCAGAAGCAAAGGCAGTGCGAATTCAAATCCGCTTGGATTAAAAAAAGCCAGCGCCAGACCGATTCCCAGCGTCAGCACAAGTCCGCCACGCATGGCCCGGAAAAAACCGTACCGACCAAGAACCGCCTGCGTTTTAGCTTGCGCCGCGGTAGTCCATTCCAGCAGGTGGCGCCTGCTCACCAAAAGCCGCCACAGGGTGCGTAAAATCGCGTCCGACATTGCCCACGCCTGCTGCGCGAGCAGCATCAGCGAAGTCCCAACGGTAGACCAGCCTAGAATAAAATCCCGCAGCAAACCGTCGAGATAACTGCGTTTCGCGATGCCGACCCGAGTCGGCACCAGAGCAATTGCAAACGGCAATAGCGCTGGCACCGCGAGACCGGCAAGCACGAGCGCCATCCACGCCAGCGGCGCGGCGCCTACGACCATCCAGCTGGTTGCCAATAGCGCGACGGCTGCCGGTGCGGTCAGGCTGCGGCGCAAATTGTCGACCATTTTCCAGCGTCCTATAGCCGGAATCTGCAGACTGCTGGCTTTGAAAAGCCAGGGCAGCAGCTGCCAATCGCCGCGCGCCCAGCGGTGCGCGCGCGACAGGGCGACGGTCAGATGCGACGGAAACTCCTCGAACACCTCGACATCGCTGAGAAACCCGGTGCGCGCGAACACCCCCTCGAACAGATCATGACTCAACAGACTGTTCTCGGGAACGCGGCCGACCAGAGCGGCTTCGAAAATGTCGATGTCGTAAATACCTTTTCCGGTATAACTGCCCTCGCCGAACAGATCCTGATAGACGTCTGAAACGGCTGCCGCATAAGGGTCGATACCGCAGGGCCCACTAAACAGGCGCTGAAAAATCGTGCTTTCGCGACGAGTAGGCAGGCTGGGCGTGACGCGCGGCTGCATGATGCCGTAACCTTGCGTTACCCGCTGTAACTCATGATCGAAACGAGGTCGATTAAGCGGGTGCGCCATCGCTCCAACCATTTGGGTCACGGCGCCTTTGGGCAGCTTCGTATCGGCGTCCAGCGTAATGACATAACGCACATTATCGGCCACGCGCAGCGGTAAATGATCGCCGAAAACGAATGAAGTCCCCGCAACACCGCGCAGCAATCGATTAAACTCGTGCAATTTGCCGCGTTTTCGCTCCCAGCCCATCCATTTCTGTTCGCCCGGGTTCCATTGTCTTTGCCGATGGAACAGGTAAAAACGGGGATACCCTGCCGGGGTTGCGCCGTGCTCGCGGTTCAATGCGGCGATGGCCGCATGCGCATAGACCAATAGCTCAGCCTCGCCCGGCAACGATTCGCTGTCCGCGTCATACCAGTCCGACACCAGCGCGAAATAAACTTCGCCGTCGGGGTTGGACAGATATTGAATTTCCAGACTGGAGATCTGTTCCCGAATATCGCTCTCACCGCCCAGCAGCGTCGGAACGACAACGAAAGTCCGAGCCCAATCGGGCACCCCGTCCTGCAACTTCAGCCTCGGTAAATGACGCGGCTCAGTGAGCTTGGGCACCGCCCGGTTGATCAGCGCCACGGCTACTTCCAGCGCCGGAAACGCGCCTAAAAAGGCCAACGCGGCAACCACGACACCACTGCTACCCGCGCGCCACGCCGCTTCGGCCGGCCACCACAAGATCGCCAGACCGAGCAGAGCTATCGAGCCGACATAAGCCAGCGCGGCGCGCGCAACATACCTGCGCATCAACTGCTGACGCAAGGTCGACCTGAAGCCGATTTCGCGCTCGAATTCGAGCCGACCGCGCGAAATCAGGTAATAGCCAGGATCGAGTGGCGCCGGATTGGCGGCCACATCGGGCTCGACCGGCAGGGCGCGCAGACGGTTGACTTTGTCCAGCACCCGTTGGGCGACTTCCATTTCCGCCAGCCCAGAGCCTCGCGCCAGATCCTCAATGCCGTGGCGATAGCGGTCACGAGTGGTAAAGTCCATTGCATTGTAGCCCGGACTCGCACCGAGAATTGCGTTGACCAGACTCACCTGCTCGACGAAACTCTCCCAGTCGAAGGCTGAAATAAGCCGCATACTGGTAATAATATTTCGCACCGACACATTTGCCGACGCCTGGGCGTTATGCTCAATCAACACGATTTCTTCGGCAGTGGTGCCCTGCGCTTGCAGTCGCTCGTCCAGCCACTTGAGCGCCGGAGTCACCTGCGAATCCTGATAGCGCAACCGTTGCACCAGTTGTACCGCAAAGGCGGGAAGCAAGGTTTCCTCTCCCAGATCCTTCAGCTGCCCCGCGCCCACGCCTTCCAGGCCTAGCGCCGCATCAGCCAGGTCGTCGGCCTCCTTGCGCGCCATCTGCGAGCCCACGATGCGCACGCTCAGACGCCGCAAATTCTCCACCAGCACGACGCGCAGCGTAATCGCCACCGCCCATAATTCGCCGATCGTCAATGGCTGCACCCGTTGATAGGCGCGCACGTAGCGTAGCAACAACTCGGGATCGAACCGACTGTAGGTATGCGCGACCAATCCCACATCATGCCGTAAATACGCGGGAATCCGGCCAGGGCACCGCCCGCAAGCTTGGGCAATTCATTGTAATATTTGCGCGGCAAATGATCGCGAATGTCGCGCAGTTGTTCGTCGACGATGTAAAAATTATCGACCAGCCATTCGGCTGCCGGCGTAATCGCGCGCTGCAGACGGATTGCCTCCGCGATTTCGCGATAGGACGCCAACAGCACGCGACCATTTTGTTCCACCCGGGGAGCGAGTTTACGTCCCCTGGAGGGTCGTTGAGTAACGCGTTGTTCGGCAGCGAGCGTTTCCGCGTAATGCTCGATACGCTCGACACTGAAAATTTCAGCGCGTATCGTCTCCTCGAACTGGCGAAAAGTGGTCGACATCGCTGCTGCAGGATCAAGGAAACGTAGCGTCCAATCAAATTTCAAGCAATTCTCCGTAATCAGGAATGAGCCAGGATTTGGCGGGAAACCAACGTAAACATATCTCGGGGCAGGCTACTCCAGAAAATTTCTACGAGGGCAAATGGGGCACAAAAAATCCATATCCATGTTTTCACAGTAACACTGTAAGACTATTACCGTCAAACAAAACAGAGTTTATCTGGTAGCGGTCGCTCGATTCACGCATGCGCGTAAATTCCTGTTTGCAGAGCCGGCATAATTTATTACAATCCAATCTGCGCGACAAAAAACCCAACCGCGCGCAGAAACCGGTCAGCCATCAACAACAAAACGCTTGCCTGCAACGTGGTAGCCTGAATTTATGGCTTCTACGTCCTTAAACGCAATCTGAAAAAACGCCGAGAGACCGACATGAAACACATCGTTCCCGCCCCCGTTCGCAAACTTGGGCCGCTGCAAATAGTTCTGCTGGCCATTCCCTGCGTCGCGGTGCTCGTCGTGCCTTTTTATAATCGCGTCGAACCGACGCTGTTCGGCATTCCTTTCCTCTACTGGTGGCTGTGCATGTGGGCACCGCTGAGCAGCGTCATGATCGCGCTGGTCTACAAAATGATTACCGCAACGTCTCCCGAATAATCGCCATGAACCTTACCGCCACCATTATTTTTGTCAGTCTGTTCGTCTTTATCGCTGTCCTCGGCTTCGTTTCGTCACGCTGGCGCGCTGGCGACCTGACGCAATTGCATGAATGGGGTCTGGGCGGCCGCCGTTTCGGCGCCTGGATCACCTGGTTTCTCGTCGGCGGCGATCTATACACGGCTTATACGTTCATCGCCGTCCCGGCGCTGGTGTTCAGCGTGGGCGCCTTCGGATTTTTCGCGGTACCCTATACCGTCCTGGTCTACCCGCTTGCATTCTCGATGCTGCCACGCCTGTGGGCGGTATCACGGCGGCACAATTTCATCACCGCTTCCGATTTTATCCGCGCCCGCTTCGATAGCCCTAGCCTGGCGCTGGTCGTCGCGCTCACCGGCATTATCGCCACCATGCCTTATATCGCGCTGCAGTTGATAGGCATCCAGGTCGTTATCGGCGCGCTCGGCTTCCCCAGCCACGGCTGGCTCGCCGAACTGCCGCTGAGCATGGCGTTTATCATCCTTGCCGTCTTCACCTACACCAGCGGTCTGCGCGCGCCCGCCATGATAGCTGTCGTCAAAGATCTGCTGGTCTATGTCACGGTCATCGCAGTCGTGATAGTCGTGCCGCTCAAGATGGGCGGCCTCGGTCCGATTTTCGCCGCAATTCCAAGCAGCAAACTGCTGCTCACACCGCCTTCAGGCAACAATTTCGGCCAGTATTCATCCTTCGTCACGCTGGCGCTCGGTTCCGCGCTCGCCGTCATGCTCTATCCGCACGCGCTGACGGCGTTGTTGAGTGCAAACAGCGCCGACACGCTGCGTCGCAACTGGATTTACCTGCCCGCCTATTCACTCATGCTCGGTTTCATCGCGCTGCTCGGCTACTTCGCCTACGCTGCCGGACTGGACAAGCTGCCCGAATTCAAATCGTATTTTGGCGCCTACCACGCACAATTCGCGGTACCTGGCCTGCTGCTGCATTTTTTCCCGCCGTGGTTCGTCGGCATAGGTTTCGCCGCAATCGCCATCGGCGCACTGGTGCCCGCGGCGATCATGTCGATTGCCGCGGCAAACCTGTTTACGCGCAACATTTACAAGGAATACATCAACCCCGCGTGCTCGGACGCGCAAGAATCCCACATCGCCAAGCTGACCTCGTTGCTGGTGAAATTTGGCGCACTACTCTTTATCGTGCTGATACCGCAACAATACGCGATCAACCTGCAACTGCTGGGCGGCATTCTCATGTTACAGATCCTCCCCGCCGTCGCCACCGGCCTCTATACGCGCTGGTTCGACGGCAAAGGTTTACTGCTGGGCTGGTTCGCCGGCGTGGCCTGGGGCGCCTGGATGGTCTCTACACTGAGCTTCAAGGGCAGCGTCTACAATCTGCATGTGTTCGGCTACATCATCGCGGGTTATGCTGGATTCTACGCGCTGCTGCTCAACCTCGCGGTCGCGACCGCTGCAACCGCCCTCATCCGCTCGGCAGGATTCGCGTCGACCGCAGATAGAACCCTGGCGGCGGATTACATAAACTGACCATTTCAGCGCGCCGCTCGAGCGCCAGCGCCGCAGCATTTCCCGCTTGGGTCTAGCTTCCCGGCGGATTTGCGCCGGCCCCGGCGAAATCTTCCAGCGTCAGCCGCCGCGCCGTGACATAATCAACTTTGCCGGAACCCAGCAAGGGCAACTTGTCCAGCCTGATCAGACGGCCAGGCAAGGACAGCGCCGTCAGGCCGTGGCGGCGAAAAACTTCAGGTAAGATACCCAATTCGGCCGCCGGATGCTCGGTTAGCAACACCAGCATCTCGCCTTTGCGTGGATCGGGGACGCTGACGATGGCGTGATTCACCCCCGGCCACGCCGCATCGACCACGGCTTCGATGGCGGCCAGCGAGATCATTTCGCCCGCGACCTTAGCAAAGCGTTTGGTACGCCCTTGGACGGTGACGAAGCCCTCCGCGTCGACCGTAACGATGTCGCCGGTGTCGTACCAGCCGCCCTCCACTGGCTGTAGCCTGCCTGGTGCATCGTTTTTCATGTAACCGAGCATGATGTTAGGTCCTTTGACCCACAGTTGCTGCCCGGTTTCTATGCCCGCTACGGGTTGCAGCTTCACCTCGATATTCGGCAGGAAACGCCCGACTGTGCCGGCGCGATAATGCATGGCGGTATTGACGCTCAGTACCGGCGCAGTTTCGGTGATGCCGTAACCTTCGAAAATACGCAAACCGAATTTGTCGAACCAGGCGCGCTGCGTGCTGTCCTTGAGTTTTTCGGCGCCGGCGAACACATAACGCAACGAATGAAAATCATAGGGGTTGGCAAAGCGCGCGTAACCGGCGAGAAACGTGTCGGTGCCGAACAGGATGGTGGCGTTGCTGTCGTACGCCAGTTCGGGCACGATGCGGTAATGCAGCGGCGAGGGATAAAAAAACACCTTCGCGCCCGACAGCATGGGCAGCAGAGTAGCGCCGGTCAGGCCGAAAGCATGAAACATCGGCAGGCAGTTGAAAACGGTATCCTGCGGGCCGAAATCGACGCGGCTGGCGATCTGGTAGCGGTTGGACAGAATATTGCGGCTGCTCAGCACCACGCCCTTGGGCGTGCCTTCCGAACCGGAAGTAAACAGAATGACCGCAGCATCGTCGGGGTGGGCTTTGCAAGCGATTGCGAACAGCCACCTTGGCACGAACCCGGCCAGCACGCCGTAGAGTTTTTGCGGCAAGCCGATTGCGGCGCGCAAATCTTCGAGATAGAGCATGCGAATACCCGCTGATTGCAACGCTTCGATGACTGGTTCCTGCTTGCCCGCTTCGACAAACTGCCGCGACGTGACGACGGTTTTAATCGTCGCCGCCTGGCAGGCGAGCAGAACCTGCCCCGCTCCGGCAGTAAAATTAAGCATCACGCTCACCCGCCCCAGACTCTGCACGGCAAAAAAAGCGACCGCCGCCGCCGTCATGTTGGGCAGCATCAACGCGATATGGCGCTCCTCTTTTGCCACCGCATGCGCAATCATGCTGCCTAACACGAAGCTGCCGGCGATGAGTCTGCGGTAGTCCATCGGTTCGCGCCGCGGGTCTTCCGCGATCACGTGGCTGCCGCCGTGCGTCGCGCAGGCGTCGAGCAGATTTTCCATCAAGGTGCTGTGTACCGGGCTACTGTCGAACAACATCTGCGACATCAGCGTGTACAATTGCGCACCGGCCAGTTGCCGCCGTTTGCGCCCCCTGATCTCGGCGGGTAGTTCGAGTTTGCGCGGCGGCAGGAAGGTCAGGACGACTTTCGGAAACAGCCGGATACGGACTTTACCCTGCAATTTCGAAGTCGGCGAATATTGCGTGCCGTCGATGCGCACCGGAAGCAGCATGGCGTCCGATTTATCGGCAATCATGCCCGGGCCGTCGTAGACTTTCATCAGCGCGCCGGTAGTGGTCAGACGTCCTTCGGGGAAAATCATGATTTTCTTGTCGCGCTTGAGTTCGTCGATCAGCGTTTTGGCCGCGATAGGGTTACCCGGGTCGATCAGATACACATCGACCAGCTTGAGCAAGGGGCGCAACCACCAGCGCCTGGCAATGAAGGTATTGACGGCAAACCCGACGCGGCCTGGCAAAAAAGCTGCCAGCACGGCCGCATCGAGAAAGGCCGAATGATTGGCGACCACCAGCACGCGCTCGCCGGCTTTTTGCCAGTTCTCCAGCCCGCGCACTTCGACGCGGTACAACAGTTTGAGCAGAATGCTGATCAGCGAGAACGGCAACAACCTGGTGATATAGACGGCGGCCAACAGGTTCAGGATCGCAACGGCCAGAAAAATTTGCGGAATGCTCATGCCCAGCTTGATGAACGCAATGGCCATGCCCGCCGCAACCACCATGAACAAGGCATTCATCAGATTATTGGCAGCGATGGAGCGACCGCCGTGTTCAGGGCCGGCCCGTACCTGCAACAACGCATACAGCGGCACGATATAGAGTCCGGCGCATACGGACAATCCGACCAGATCGAACAGCACGTGACGGCCAAAAGCTTGCTGCAAAAAGCCGGTCACGCTCAGCAGGCCACCGCCCGCAACGACAATCGCATGGCGGGTAGTGAAATACAGGTCGAGGGCGAATGCGCTCATGCCCAAAGCGCTGACCGGCGCGTAGGTGGCGCGCACCAGACCTTTGATCAGCCGGGCGCACAGCAGGGAACCGAGCGCAATGCCGACCGAAAAAGCCATCAGGAACAAAGTCACCACATGCTCATCGGCGTGCAGGACATCCTTGGCGAATGGCGAAAACTGCGCCAGGAACAAGGCACCGATAAACCAGAACCATGAAATACCGAGGATAATCAAAAACTCCTCGCGCCGCCGGCTGCTAAAACATATCATCCTGATCGTCTCGCGCAGGGGATTGAACGCCAGTTTCATGTCCGGCACCGGCGCAGGCGCGGAGGGAATCATGCGGCTGGACAGATAACCAAGCACCGCGACAGCCACCATGAACAGCGCGACCAGCAGTGCGCCGCGCGCCATCAGAATCAGCACTCCGCCAAACAGGGTGCCGCCCAGTATCGCGAGAAAAGTGCCCGCTTCGATATAAGCGTTGGCGCCGATCAACTCGGTTTCACGCAGATGCTCCGGCAAAATAGCGTATTTGACCGGGCCGAAAAAAGCCGAATGCGTACCAAAACCAAACAGCGCTACGAGCAGCAGCGGCAGATTGTTCAGATACAAACCGACACCGCCGACGACTGCGAGCATGATTTCTGCTGCCTTGATCCAGCGGATGATGCGCGCCCTGTCCACCTTGTCCGACAATTGCCCGGCTAGATAAGAGAACAGCAAAGTCGGCAGTATAAACAGGCCAAAGGCCAGATTAACGATCAACGCCGAGTAGGCGCTGTCGTTGACGGCAATTTTATAGGCGACCAAAATGACCAGCGCATTTTTAAACAGATTATCGTTGAATGCACCCCAAAACTGAGTGCTGAATAACGGTAAAAATCGCTTCGATAAGAACAAGTGCCGCATGACTATTCCCCTGTTGTTTGACGATGCTTACTTTTTAGCACATAATTGAACAATGTTCAATTAAATAATGAACATTGTTCAATTTATGGGTAACTTATTATGGCTCGTCGCAAAGACCACACCCCGCAACAACTCAAAGCACTGATTCTGTCCAGCGCAAGTGCCATGGTCGCACTCCATGGCCGCGACGGTCTGACTGCCCGCGCGCTGGCCAGCGCGATAAATTACTCGCCAGGCACGATTTATAATTTCTACCAAGATATGGATGCGCTCATTCTCGACGTCAATTACGAAACCCTGGGACATCTGCATGACTTTTGTCGGTTGCGGATAGCGCCCTTGCCGCCCGCCCTTGCAAAAGTCAGCGCACTGGCTTATGCCTACGTCGATTTCGCGTTTCTCAACACCCGCGCCTGGGAATCCGTGTTTGCGCCGGCGCGCCGATCCGACAGCGACGACCAGTCTATGCCGTTACCTCAATATTATCAGGATAGGCTTGCGGAAATATTTTTCATGATCGAATCGACCTTGCACGAGTGCCTAGCCATGCCCGTCGCGGTGGCACAGCCTGCAGCACGGCTATTATGGGCTTGCCTGCACGGCATCACCGTACTGACATTGAACGGCACACTGGACCTGGTCGGCGTGGATGAACCTCACGCCATGATCGACGACCTGCTCGGAAACTATCTGGCGCAATATCTGGGTGGGGAAGGATCCGAGCCGCCCGGGCGACGTATCTGATTTTATCGCGGGCAAGCACGCTCCTAACTTCAAGCAAAATTCTCCTGCAAATACCGAATGATTTCGGATGACTCGTACATCCACTGCACTCCGCCTTGCTCGTCCGTGATTTTCAGGCAGGGTACCTTGACCCGGCCGCCGCCCTGCAACAATGCTTCGCGGTTTTGCGGTTGTGTTTGCGCGTCGAGCAGCGCGATGGTGAGTGATAAACGGTTAATTTCGCGCCGTACCTTGATGCAGAATGGACAGGTTTTAAATTGATAGAGCGCCAGGTTTTTGCATTGCCGATCAACCAGCTGCTGCGCTTCCGCTTGCCGGACGATACCTTTGGGCGTAGACGCTTTTTCCCACAGCAGCATAAACGGAGTCATCACTATGCGTAGCGTTTTGAAGAACATTTTAAAAAAACATTTCATTTGAACTCTCGCGGTGTTGGTTTATTGAAGATGGACGTGTCGTAACGGCAGTTCGAGGCTGGTTCGAGTATATCAAGGTTTGCTGTCAGCATGCTGTCGAGATCTGGACTCGGATTGGTTTTTCGTCGCGTCCTGGGCGGCCTTTCCTTGCCATCGCACCCCGGGTATTGTAGAATGACTGTGAAAATTCTTTTTTATAATACAATATGCTAGGCACAACTCCTACGGATTTTTATAACGAAATCGCCGCCTTGATGATAGAATGTCTGAATCTGGAAGTCGCGGTGGCGGATATCGGTTTGGATGAGCCGCTGTACGGCGAGGGGCTGGGTCTGGATTCGATTGATGTGCTGGAGGTGGCGCTGGTGGTTTCCAAGCGTTACGGTTTGCAACTGCGCGCGGACGACGCCAACAACCAGCAGATTTTCAGCTCGCTGCGCCATCTTGCCGATCATATCGCAGCGCAACGCGTGCGCTGATGACCCCCGCCGCTCGGATTATGTTGGCTTGGCTGGGCGGTGCGGCGCTGATAACAGGGTATGCCGTTCTCGCCAATTACACTAACCAGTCCGCCGGGAATGCGCGACTAGGGGCGCTGGTATCCATCGCTCCGCTCGCGCTGGCCGCAGTTCTGCTAGCCTGGCGATCACGGCCGCGACTGCCCATGACCGGCTTGCTCGTTCTCGCTGGCGTCGCGTTGCGGCTGGCATGGCCGCTATTGAAACAGCACTTCGGCTGGGTTTACTGGCTCGAACACGAAAGCCTGCAGGTGCTGCTGTTTACCACATTCGCTCGCACGCTAACCGCCCACCAGCAACCCTTGTGCACCCAGTTCGCACAAATCATGTACGGCCAGCTGAGTCCGCAGCATATTCGCTACGCCCATCGCGTCACCGTGGTGTGGACAGTATTTT
>DAICZK010000049.1 GCA_027311185.1 Sulfuriferula sp. | reverse complement strand
CTTCTTGACCTGATAACAGAACAGTGCCACCGCTTCGGCAGCACGGATGTCGTCGACCTCCAGCGCGAGCAGATCGCGCATGTCCGAGCTCGTCTCCGACACTCCCAGCAGCCCGGACTCATGATTCACCATGGCGTAAAACTGCTGCGGGCTCATCTGCCCGGTGCGCTCCAGATAAGGCCCGAGGCCGGGATCGAGATCGCCGGAACGCGTACTCATCGGCAACCCCGCTGTCGGCGTAAGGCCCATGCTCGTATCGATGCTTTTCCCGTCCAGAACTGCCGCCAGACTTGCGCCATTGCCCAGGTGAGCCAGGATTACTCGTTCCTGCGCGGCAGCCGCCCCCGCCACGCGAGCGAGTTCTTCGACCAGGAAGGCATACGACAAGCCGTGGAATCCGTATCGTTGCACCCCTTGCGCCTCGTAACGCCGCGGAATCGCGAACATTTTCGCAACCCGCGGCATCGTGCTGTGAAATGCGGTATCGAAACAGGCCACTTGCGGCAGTTGCGGATAACGTTGCCGGACAGCCTCGATCAGCGCGATTTCGGCGGGCAAATGGTCAGGATCATACTCTTCCATGCGATGCAGTTCGTCGAGCAGTGCCTGGGTTACGATCCCAGGTTGCTGATGACTCATGCCATGCACGACCCTGTGCCCGATAGCTGCGACAGCGCCGAATTCGTCCTGCGTCGCCAGCCAGTCCAACAAGTACAAAATCGCCGACCGATAATCGGCAGTGGCGATACTGAAGCTTGCGTGCGGCGTATCGATCAGAGGGTTGGCGCTCAGATTGGTGCCGCCGAGGCCGATACGGTCCACCTTGCCGTAGCGCGCACGCGAGAGCGATGCGCCGGTACGGTACAACGCGAACTTGATGCTGGACGAACCGGCATTGAAAATCAGAATGGCTGTTCCGGCTGACGACACAAGCACCTCCCTAACGTTTGCAATCGAATACTGCGTTTCATCATCACCCGACAGGCCGGAATCAGCGCTGCCACAGTATTACAGTATTATAGTCCGCTTCAAGCGGGATCGCCGGGCGCGGACTAATCAGGGCGCCTGCAAAGCCTCACTCACCAGCGTCTGCGCTTGCTCCAGGATAAGGCGCAAATGATCCGCGCCGCGCCAACTCTCGGCGTAGATCTTGTAGATGTCTTCAGTACCGGACGGGCGCGCGGCAAACCATCCGCCTTGCGTCGTTACCTTCAGGCCGCCGATCGCCGCGTCGTTACCCGGCGCGCGAGTCTGCAACGACTCGATTTTTTCGCCGGCCAGGTCGGTCGACCGAACTTGCTGCGGCGACAGCTTCGCCAGTTGCGCCTTCTGCGCCGCCGTGGCCTGCGCTTCAACCCGGTCGAACAAAACCGTGCCGAATTCGCGTTCCAGATCGCCGTACATTTCACCGGGATCGCGGCCCATGCGCGCCGTGATTTCCCCGGCCAGCAGAGCCAGCACGATACCATCCTTGTCGGTCGTCCAGACGCTGCCGTCGCGCAGCAGGAAAGACGCGCCAGCGCTTTCTTCCCCGCCGAAACCGAGCGAACCGTCGAATAAGCCGTCGGCAAACCATTTGAAACCGACGGGAACCTCATACAGCTTGCGCCCGAGCCTGGCGGCGACGCGGTCGATCATCTGGCTGCTTACTATCGTTTTGCCGATCGCCGCTGATTTGCTCCAGTCCGGCCGATGCGCAAAAAGATAGGCAATCGCGACAGAGAGATAATGGTTGGGCGGCAACAGGCCCGCGGTCGGGGTGACGATCCCGTGCCTGTCATGGTCAGTATCGCAGGCGAACGCAACGTCGAAACTATCCTTGATACCTATCAGCGACTGCATCGCATACGACGAGGATGGGTCCATGCGGATACGGCCATCCCAGTCCAGCGTCATGAAACGAAAAGTCGGATCGACCGTGTCGTTGACGACGGTCAGATCAAGGCCGTAATGCTCGGCTATCCGGGCCCAGTAATGTACGCCCGCGCCGCCGAGCGGATCGACACCCATGCGAATGTTGGTACCGCGTATCGCCTCCATGTCAATGACATTACCCAGATCGCTCACGTAAGCGGTCAGGTAATCGTGCCGGTGCGTCGTCGTCGCGCGCAAGGCCCGCTCGTAAGGAATTCTTTTCACGCCTTGCAGGCCACCCTCGATCAATGCGTTGGCGCGAGCTTCTATCCAGGCCGTAATCTCGCCATCCGCAGGCCCGCCATTGGGCGGATTGTATTTGAAGCCGCCATTATCGGGCGGATTATGCGATGGGGTTACGACGATACCGTCCGCCAGCCCGTTATCGCGCCCTCGGTTATAAGTGAGTATCGCGTGAGAAACCGCAGGCGTAGGCGTGTATTCGTCATGTTCGGCTATCATGACTTCCACGCCGTTGGCCGCCAGCACTTCGAGCGCGCTGGCGCAGGCCGGTTCGGACAGCGCATGCGTGTCGATGCCCATAAACAGCGGGCCGTTGATGCCGCGCAGCTCGCGATACTGGCAGATTGCCTGGCTGATGGCGAGGACGTGCCATTCGTTAAAACTGTTGTCAAACGCGGAACCCCGATGCCCGGAAGTGCCGAAAGCGACGCGTTGTCCCGCCACCGACGGATCGGGGATGCCGGTATAATAGTCGGTGATCAGTCTGGGTACATTGACCAAGGTCGAGGGGTCGACCGGTTTCCCGGCGAGAGGGCTACGTTTTGTCGTCATAGTGCAAATCCATTCATGTTCCGCCTCCGTGAATATCGAACCGGGCATATCCGTCCCGGCCCCGCCAATTGTCGGACAGGGACACACCGCATCGGGCTTATCGACTATGGCCGCGACACGAAAAACCCTGCTCGCACAGCTTACGCCGACGGCCTGTCCGGTCTGTTTGCTATCGTACAGACATGGCTGCCGTCAAGATGACTTGTTCGCCGTAGCATCGACGCTCAGACCTCTTTTCTGCCGCAACGACGGCGCGTAAATCGATTCTCCGCCGCGATATACGCGCGCCGTGGTGTAAGCGATGACACAGGCAAGCATTAGCGGCAGCGTGATATTGTAATCCAGCGTCATCTCGAAAATCATCAAAATCGCCATCAGCGGGGCATGCGTGGTCGCCGCCAGAAAAGCGCCCATGCCGACTATGCCATAAGCGCTGGCCGGCGAAGTCACGGCGGGGAACAGAGCGCCCAGCGCCGTGCCGTATAGCGAACCAAATGTCGCGCCTATGAACAGGGTAGGGGTGAATACTCCGCCCACCGCGCCCGAGCCGATGGTAGCAGCGGTGGCGATGATCTTGAAGATCAGGATCATGGTCAGCAGTTGCCATGCAATATTCTGGTGCAGCAAACTGTTCACTACGCTGTAGCCGTTACCCCATACTTGCGGAAAGACGGTGGAAATCAGGCCCACACTCAAGCCGCCCAAACCCAGTTTGAGCGTGACAGGAAGATTCAGCCGGGAAAAAAACTTCTCACTATGGTCGAGCAGCGCAATGAAAGACGGCGCCATATGCCCCAGCAGAAAACCCAGTCCGGCATAAAAGAACAATTCCCAATCCGAATAAAATTGGAAGGCTGGGATACGATACACCGGCCCATAACCCAGAAAATGATGTATCGTTGCATTGGACACCACCGACGCCACGATAAGCGGCCCGAAACTCTCCATGTCTATGCTGCCCATCACTATTTCGGCGACAAACAACGCGCCCGCGATGGGCGCATTGTAAGCGGCCGCTATGCCCGCCGCAGCACCGCAGCCGACCAGCAGACGCTGCCGAGCCAGCGACAGCCGCGCCCAGCGCCCGCTCGCAGAAGCCACCATGGCGGCCAACTGTATCATCGCCCCTTCTCGACCTATGGAGCCGCCGGTGCCTATCGTGAATATCGACGACAGGCTTTTCACCAGGCTGGCGCGCACGCCGATGCGGCCATTGCCCGCCGCGATGGCCGTCATGTAATCGGTCGTCTTGTTGCCATGCCGTACCAGGTACATGCCGAACTGCAGGATTGCCCCGGCAAGCAGCCCGCCCAGCGCCGGGATCAGCAGGCGTTGCCACCACGAAATCGATTCGGCAGCTGCCACCAGGCTACCCGGGTGGCGATTGATCAGTGCTTCGATGAAGGTGATTCCTTCGCGGAACACCACCGTAGCCAGCGCGCCCAGCACGCCTATGAGTCCCGCCGCCAATAGCATGCGATGGGTCCCGCCACCCGCCGGGCCGTGTAATAAATGTTTGACGCGCGCAAACAAATAGGTAAATTTTCCGCTGGACGTGCTCATTCGCGCAATGACGCCGTACTCGGAATTTTCGGCCCTTGAGCGGGTTCTAATGTTTTGGAAAATTTTTGTCGTCCTGTTTCGCGCATAGACCTCGCCTCGGCAATGGAATAATTGTAACATGGCACGCACAGCAAAATTCGTGTCTTGTGACAGCGTATGCAGTGCATGAAAACTGCTCTAACCTGAAAATGTTGGCGACGCGAATTAAGCGATATATTCATCGGCAGGGGCGACGCGAGGGCATAAGGGCTCGTTAATGAATAACCGTGACATACGCTGGGGCCGCTTTGGGTGCAGACCAAGGCGCAAGACGCGCGGTTGTGTCATTCACAACAAGCGGCTTGCAACACCGGTATGCGCCCAAAGCGGCCCCAGCCCGGAGGGTTACTGCGTATTCGCGCGTCTGCGGCGTTGCAAAGCTTGCGAATGGAATAACCATTCGCTGCGCTTCGCGTCTTGCATCCATCGCGAATGCGCAGTAACGTATGCCATAGTTATTCATTAACGAGCCCTTATGCTGGACAAATATTTCAAATTCTTAAAGGCGAAGCATCAGGAATCCGATGCAAAAACCGCACCGGAAACCGATTCCAGCTACGCGGCGCCTGCGGCGCAAGACTTGCCGCCGGACGATTCCGGACCACTGCGCGAGTTGAAACGCTCGCTGACTATCGATACCCGCGATATAAGCTGCGACCAGGTCGTCACCGATGCGCTTGCCATCGATACGCACGGCGAGCGCACCAGCACGCTGGAAATATTCCGCCGTTTCGTGGGGCGGCAGCCTATCCTCAATAGCGGCCAACAAATCATGGGTTACGAATTCAGCCTCAGAAACAACGCCGATGGGGATACGACCGCCACATTGCAACGGATGCGCGACGAAATGCTCATCGCCAGCGTGGCGGATCTCAATATGCCGGCCATGCTCGGTTCCAAACTCGCCTTTATCGGCATTGCGCCGTTCATGCTCGATAGCGAGTGGCTCTCGTTGCTGCCCGGCCCAAGTATCGTGCTGGTCATCGACGGCACGCAAATTGACGACATGGCGCTCACGCTGTCCCTCTGCCAGGCACGCGTCAAGGAAGGATTCAGGATTGCCATCGACAACATCGCAGCCGTACCGGAACTCTCCGACCTACTGGCCCTGGCCCGATACATCCGCCTCGACACCCGTCAGCTCTCTGCCTTGGCGCTGGGCAAACAAGTCGTCGCCCTGCTTGCGCTTACCAATGCGACACTGATCGCCAAACAGGTCGAAACAGAAGACGATTTCAACGCCTGCTGCGCCATCGGCTTCAACGGTTTTCAAGGCTATTATTTTACCCGCCGGCAACCCGCCCTGCCGCACCGCATCGACAACAATCGCAGCACGGTGATCAATCTGCTCAACATGGTAACCATGCACGCGGAAATCGCCGCTTTGGAGAACGTTCTCAAGCGCGATGCCGTACTGTCGTACAAACTGCTCTCTTTTATCAACTCCCCGCTCAACGGCCTCGCGAACAAACTCGACTCGATTTCCCAGGCACTTATTTTACTCGGTTACAACCAGCTCTACCGCTGGCTCACCTTGTTGCTCTTTACCAGCGGCGAACTCGATGCCAGAGGTCGATCCCTGTTGCAAAATTCGCTGATCCGCGCGCGCCTGACCGAGACCCTGGGATCGGCGCAACTGTCGCCCGCGGAACGCGACGGTCTGTTTGTGGCGGGGATTTTTTCGCTGCTCGATGCACTGTTCAATGTGCCGATGGAACAAGCCCTGGCGCAACTCAACCTGTCCGACAATCTTACCCTGGCGCTATTGCATGACGGCGGTATTTATGCGCCCTACCTGCGCCTGGCCATCGCCTGTGAAAACGCCAGCCAGACGCAAATTCAGCAACTTGCCGAAGCAGCGGACCTGTGCGTAGACGAGGTCAATCTGGCACACGTGAAAGCCTTGTTCTGGGCCGAGGAGTACAGCCGCTAGAATTCGCCGGAATCGGCAAATATCGCGTCGAAATCGATAAAGTTATCGTCTACGTCCATGCCGCGCACCATCGCGAAACCGTCGCCGGAAACAGTCAGTTCGAGATGACGACGATCCGGAAACTCGCCCAGCATCCAGTAAATTTCCGAAGGATGCACAGGCATCCCGTTGCGCACCAGATGGCGTACCAGCAAGCGCTCGCCATCGACCTTGACGAGCAAGGGCAGAGGCAATTCATGCGCAAGCAGATGACGACGCACGAACCATTCTATCGGCGTCGGCCGCTTGGCAGAAAGTTGGCGCGCGTCGATGCGAAAATGCGCCCCGCCCCCGGCTTCCTTCATCAATTCCGCGACCCAGCCTATGCTCAAACCGTGATGAACGATAATCGTTCTGCCGGCGAATCGCCGCAAAAAACGCTCACGCAATCCCGCGGAATCAGAACGAAATAATGACAGAATTCTGCTTATCATCGAATCAAATTCCATAACAACCCAAAAAACACCTGGCACCATCCATCAATGACAGGACATGCTCATTCTACAATAGGTGTCGCGCAAGAGTTAGCTCAGCAGGACGGCCCACCTCCGCACGCTCCGGATAATTATGCGCGACAGCGTACAGAACTGCGAGGCCATTCCCTCTACCCTGCAAGAACAGGCTCATCTCGATCCACTACCCGATCGGCCAAAAATACCGCACAAATTCGCCATGAAAAACGATCAGCAAGCGCCATCCGAAACCTCCGATCAGATCGACCAGAATATCGAGAAAGTGCTGGCGTTCTATCAACGCGAAGAGCGGAAACTCGGCACTTCCCAACGCATTGTCGAATCGGCCAGCAAAATTATCGGGCGACCTCTTTTTCTCGCTTTCATTCTGGCACTCGTGACCTTCTGGGTGGTTGCCAACGTGGTGCTGCAAATCGCGGGTTGGCGAGAGTTTGACGCGCCGCCATTCGCGGCTCTACAGGGAATCGTCGGTCTGTCGTCGCTGATTACAACAACCGTGGTGCTGATTACACAAAATCGTATTGCGAAAGTCGAAGAACAGCGAGCCCATCTGGAGTTACAGATCAATCTGCTAAGCGAACAGAAAATGGCCAAACTGATCAACCTGATAGAAGAGTTGCGGCGTGATCTGCCTATGGTTAAAAATCGCCACGATGCCAGGGCAGCGGCCTTTCAACAGCCAACGGATACCGACCAGGTACTCTCTGCGCTCGATGAGAAACTCTCACCGGAAGGCTCACACGCCCCGGATGCCGCACCCGAGGCGGACAGCAAGGCCACTCCTGAGCAATAACGCGCCAACGCTGCACTGCTGCCGCCTGTCGTGGCAAATTTTGGCGTTTTTAGGACTTCGTGCTGTTTTTGTGCTAATGTCTACGCGCACCATAATATAAAACCGCTCGGGTTTATGGTCGGGTTGCCGGGACATTTAGCCGGCCCGCCATACCTCACAATACCTCGGAGCTTACCATGGCAGGACTGAACAAAAACACCCCTATTCCGACAGAAATCAAACTGCACCAGACCTCGCGCCTGCTTGAAGTGGCATTCAACGATGGCCGCGTGTTCCAGTTGCCTTACGAGTTTCTGCGCGTCTATTCCCCTTCTGCCGAAGTGCGAGGCCACGGCCCCGGACAGGAAGTGCTGCAGGCCGGCAAACAGGACATCCATATTGCAAGCATTGAACCGGTTGGCAACTACGCCATACAACCTACTTTTTCTGATGGCCACAATACGGGCATCTACTCCTGGGATTATCTCTACGAGATCGGCCAGGACCAAGCAGAACTGTGGGCGCGCTATCTGCAACGCCTGGCCGATGCAGGAGCATCGCGGCAAGCGCTCTGAACGCGGATAGGCGAGCACGCATGCAGCAGCTTATTCTCGATATCACACCCACCCCGCCGCCGAGCTTTGACAATTTCGTTACCGCCGCAAATAAAGAGTTACTCGATGCGCTACGGCTGAATCACGAGCCACAACTTTATTTGTGGGGCGCGCTCGGTAGCGGTAAAACGCATCTGTTGCGCGCCTGCGTGCGGGCGGCGCAAGACATCGGCCATAGCGCCGCCTACGTCGACGCCGAAAATTTCGGTCTGGACGACGACCGGGAGGTCAATTTGCTGGCGCTGGATAATGTAGAAAAACTCGATGCCACGAATCAGATCAAACTGTTCAACCTCATCAACCGCGTACGCGAAGGCCAGGGCCGCCTGATTGCCGCCGGATGCGCCGCGCCCATGCTGCTGCCACTGCGCGAGGACCTGACTACGCGCTTGGGCTGGAATCTGGTCTATCAAGTCCACTCGCTGTCCGACAACGACAAATTACAGGCCTTGTCGCGGATCGCCCGCGAGCGCGGGTTCGAATTGCAGGCGGGCGTGGCTGATTACTTGATGCGTCACTGGCGCCGCGACCTTGCCTCCCTCATCGGTGCCATAGAGCGCCTCGACCGTTACTCGGTACAGACCAGGCGCCCGGTCACGGTGCCCCTGCTCAAGGAAATTCTCGTTCGATCCGCAACCGACCTGTCGCAATGAGCCGGAAACCGGCGCATGCGGTCGCGCCGTTTCTGGGTGCGGCGCAAACCATCGCTGGATACCGGACGTAAAAAAAGGGCGCTCGATGAGCGCCCTTTTTTCTGTTACCGCTTACTGTTTAAATTACATGTTGTAAGCGCGTTCGCCATGGGATGTGGTATCCAGACCTTCGCGTTCGCTTTCTTCGGAAACACGCAGACCCATGAACATGTCAACCAGCTTGAACAACACGAAGCTGACCACACCAGACCATACTACCGCGACACCTACAGCCCAGACCTGGCTGATCATCTGCGCGGTAAAGTCGTAGGCAGCGACCTTGTTGGCGCCATAGTCAAACACACCAGCTCCCCCTAATGCAGGGTTGACCAGTATACCAGTGCCGAGGGCGCCGACGATACCACCTATCGCATGCACGCCGAATGCATCCAGCGTATCGTCATAACCCAGCCAGTGCTTCAGGCTGTTAACGCTCCAGAAGCACACTGCGGCAACGACCATGCCGAGCACGATGGAACCCATAGGTCCTGCGAAACCCGCAGCAGGCGTCACGGCAACCAGACCCGCTACAGCGCCGGAAACTACGCCCAGCAAACTAGGCTTGCCTTTGAGCAGCCACTCGATGAACATCCAGGTCAGACCTGCAGAAGCAGTAGCAACGATGGTATTCGTCATTGCCAGCACAGCGGAGAAGGTCGCTTCAAGGTTGGAACCGGCATTGAAACCGAACCAGCCTACCCACAACAGCGAAGCGCCTATCATGGTCATGACCATGCTATGCGGCGCCATCGATTCCTTGCCATAACCGATGCGCTTGCCCAGCACGATTGCGCCCATCAGAGCGGCCATACCGGAGTTGATATGAACGACAGTACCGCCAGCGAAGTCCAGCGCCCCCTTATTGAACAGGAAACCGGAAGGCGCCGTATAAGCCGAAGGGCCACCCCAATACCAGACCATATG
>DAICZK010000048.1:3685-10188 GCA_027311185.1 Sulfuriferula sp. | reverse complement strand
CTCCCGAAGGTCGCGTGGTGGGGCAGCATCAGGGTTTGATGTACCACACCATTGGCCAGCGTCAGGGCTTGGGCATAGGCGGAGCAGGCGAACCATGGTTTGTGGCCGGCAAAGATATGGCGAATAATGAATTGATCGTGGTTCAGGGGCACGATCATCCGTTGCTGTATCGCGCCAAGCTGGCCGCCGAGGATCTGAGCTGGGTAGCGGGCACAGCGCCCGATAACGGTGCGGCCTATGCGGCCAAAACCCGTTACCGGCAGGCTGATGCCGCGTGCCGCATCGCGTATCGGGGCGCCGATACGGCGTTGGTCGATTTCGCCGCGCCGCAATGGGCGATTGCGCCGGGGCAGTCGGTGGTACTCTATGACGGCGACATGTGCCTGGGCGGCGGCATTATCCATTGACGGCGCGCGCGACGAATTAAGTCCGACCGACTCCTAGTCGCCCAGACGAAGGAATTGTTCGCGGTAATGCTGCATCTCGGCGATCGAGTCGTAAATATCCGACAGGGCCTCGTGTTTGCTGTTTTTGGTAAAGTTTTTGACGACGGCGGGTTTCCAGCGCTTTGCCAGTTCCTTGAGCGTGCTGACATCAAGATTGCGATAGTGGAAATAATTTTCCAGCGCCGGCATGTAACGCGCCAGAAAACGACGATCCTGGCAGATGGAATTGCCGCACATCGGGGAGACGCGGGCGGGCACATACTGCTGTAGAAACGCCAGCATCTGTTGTTCTGCCTGGGCTTCGTCCAGCGTCGCTGCCTTGACTTTATCGATCAGTCCGGATTTGGCGTGCGTGCCTTTATTCCATGAATCCATGCCATCAAGCACCGCATCGTGCTGATGGACGACGAGGACGTTCGCTTCGGCGACGGTATTGAGCTGAGAGTCGGTGATGACTAGCGCGATTTCGAGGATGCGGTCGGTGTCGGGTAGCAGGCCCGACATTTCCATGTCGATCCAGATAAGATTGTTTTGGTCTTGAGCCATTTTGAGCATTCAACGAAGAAAACCGAGATTGTGGCATAATTCAGCGATGAATACATTTACTTGGTTTTTTTTAGCGTTGCTGGTGCTGACCACTGCGTTGCGCGTCTGGCTCGCCTCGCGCCAGATCCGCCATGTTTGGCGATACCGCGACGAGGTGCCGAGCGCGTTTGTCGGGCAAATCAGCATTGCGCAACATCGTCTGGCGGCTAATTACACCTTGGCGAAAACCCGTTTGTCCCTGGTCCAGATCGCTTTGGAAGTGCTGGTATTGCTCGCGTTTACGGTGGGTGGCGGCGTTGCCTGGCTGGCGCAGTACTGGGCGGCGCATGCGGCGAGCGCCATCGCGGCGAACGTATGGACGATGGCCAGCGTGATCGTTTTGGGCGGGCTGCTGGAGTTGCCGCTGGATATGTACCGAAAATTTCGCCTCGAGCAACGTTTTGGTTTCAATACCCAGAGTTTGCGCCAGTTTTTCGCCGACCTGCTCATGCAGGGCGCTCTGGGTCTGATCCTGGGCCTGCCGCTGCTGTTCGCCGTGTTCTGGATAGTGCAGCGGGCGGGTGAGTACTGGTGGATGTATGCGTGGCTGGTGTGGATGGGATTCAATTTGCTGATTCTGGCGATTTATCCCAATTTTATCGCACCGTTGTTCAACCGCTTTGAACCCCTGCCCGAAGGCGAGCTCAAGCAGCAGATTTCACAATTGCTGCAAAAATGCGGATTTGCCGTTCAGGGTCTGTTCGTGATGGACGGTTCCCGGCGCAGTCGGCACGGCAATGCCTATTTCACCGGGATCGGTAAAAGCAAGCGTATCGTTCTGTTCGATACGCTGATCAAACATTTGCAGACCAGCGAAATAGAAGCGGTGCTGGCTCACGAACTGGGGCATTTTCACCACCGCCACGTGATGAAGCGCATGGTCTGGGTGTTCGGCATGAGTCTCGCGTCTTTATGGTTCATCGCCGTGCTGGTGCAGAGCGCCTGGTTTTTTGCTGCTTTCGGCGTCGCGCCAATGAGCGCGGGGGCTGGTTTTGCATTGTTCTTTCTGATCATGCCGGTATTGGTCTTGCCGTTGCAATGGCTCTCCGGGATGTATTCGCGCAAACACGAGTTCGAGGCGGACCAATACGCGGCGCAGTATGCTAAGCCCGAATATCTGGTGAGCGCACTGACCAAACTGTACCGGGACAATGCCTCCACCCTGACGCCGGACAGCCTGTATTCGATGTTTTATGATTCGCATCCTAACGCGCAACAACGAGTAGCGCGTTTATTGGCTTCAGGGCATAATTAGGGCTTGTTAATGAATGACTGTGGCCTACGTTACTGCGCATTCGCGATGGATGCAAGACGCGAAGCGCAGTGAATGGTTATTCCATTCGCAAGCTTTGCGCCGCCGCAGACGCGCGAATACGCAGTAACCCGGGCTGGGGCCGCTCTGGGCGCATACTGGTGTTGCAAGCCGCTTGTTGTGAACGACACAACCGCGCGTCTTGCGCCTTGGTCTGTACCCAAAGCGGCCCCGACGTACGCCACAGTCATTCATTAACGAGCCCTTAGCTCACCCCACTTGTAAGGAATCAGGATGAAAGCTTTATTTGCGATATTGGCCCTGTCGGGCATGATCGGCGTCGCCGCTGCGGCGCCTTACGATAAAGGCGATCCCCAGAAGGGCAAGTTGCTGCTCGATAAGTCTTGCCTGAGCTGTCACGCGGCGAAATTCGGCGGAGATGGTTCCAGCGTTTACACGCGCCCTAACCATATTGTCAAAAACCCGGAGCAGCTCATGACGCGTGTTACCGGATGCAGCGTCAACACGGGCACGGGATGGTTCCCCGAGGAAGAAGCCGACGTTGCGGCCTATCTGAATCAGAAATATTATAAATTCAAATAAAAATTTAATTAAACGATACGCCGATGTACTTGGGCGTTATCGTTTTATTGGCCGGTAGCGCACCCGTTTTAAAGCGGTGCGTCGCCCGTTGACGCCGCCCATAGCTGGGCGGCTGTTTCGTCGGACTCACGGGCCTCTACCCAGCGTGCTCCTTGCGGCGTCTGTTCTTTTTTCCAGAACGGCGCGCGGGTCTTGAGAAAATCCATGACGAATTCGCAGGCCAGGAAGGCGTCGTGACGATGCACCGCAGCCACGACGACGAGAACGATCTGGTTGCAGAGTTGTAACTCGCCCACCCGGTGAATGACGGTGGCGTCCAGAATATGCCAGCGCTGCGCGGCCTCGGCGAGTATGTCGCTCAAAGCCTTGGTCGTCATGGCGGGATAGTGTTCCAGCCTCATGCCGGTGACGGCGCTATCGTCGTTGCTGTCCCGCACCAGACCGACAAAACTGGCGATAGCGCCGATGTCGGCGCGCTGCGCGCGCAATTCGGCAATTTCTGCTCCAACATCGAAATCGGCTTCCTGGATGGATATTTTCATATGACTTCGCAGTGGTTTAATTTGTTGTTACGTAAATAACGCGCATTTTCAAATTATAGTGAGCCCCGCCGTCAAGACAGTATTTCGTCGAGTTTAAAAGGGTAACCCATCCGTTTGTCAAAGTCCGCTTTCCGGTAGCATAATCCAATGACCGCTCCGTGCCAAACTAGGCCTTCGAGTCTCCTCTCCAGTTCAGGCGTCGTGAATAATTATTGCGTCTTAGACATAAATATTTACCGCATCTGGATCAAGTCCCGAAGTTGATTAAGTTCGGGAGGGAGCTGCAAAGGTGTCGACTTGGCAACAATTGCCTCCCACAATAGATATACTCGTGTGACATTACTTTGGGGGGTATCGCCCCCAGTAGCTGTCGCATCTAATTGTTTAGCTCGCGCGCAGGCAGAGATTACAGAAGATAATGGGTAATGTTCCTCCTTTAGATTGGTCTTATCATATTGACCAAGAACAGATCGTAATTTCTTCTCCGTGATTTTGGCATCATGCAGTTCACCTATTTCTTGCCCATCAATTTGGTGTAATAACAACCAAAGTTCAAAGCAAGGATTACTTATTGCCACATTTACTCCGCGTCGGCGTGCATCCTTTATAGCAGTCAAAAATCCCGCTAGGTGAGCTCCTTTTGTTAGGTGATCTGTATCAAGAAGCATCCAAAGCTCATCACCATCTTCAAAATCATATTCGAGCAAACGCTCTAGTACATGTTTCGCAACGGATTTGCCATCTTTTGTTGGTACGACTCGGACCTGTATGCGTGGAATCTTAAAAAAACCAAAATATTGCATGGGTGCGTATGTGTCATCACATGCCACAATGAACAGACACGCATCTCTAAACGTATCAGGATCTCTCGCGAGAGGTCTTGGTTTGCGTTGTAAGAGACTCATTTAAATCATACTTCCTTTTCCATAAGTTTATCTAGATTGCTCAAGAATGGAATCGCGCCAAACCGTCCCTGTAGGTAACCTTTGCGAATTTCCAGGTCGTTACGAACCTTGAAGTCGGTCATCGAATAGAGTCTGGTGGCTCCGCCCGAGTCCTTTTCAGTGAACCATATCTCATCGCGTCGTAATAAATTCAAGTCCAATAAGTTACACTCGTGAGTCGTTACTATTAATTGGCTTGAATAGGATGCGCATGAATTAAGAAAAAATTCAACAAATTTCATCGATAGCATTGGATGCATACTTCGATCTATCTCATCAATAAAAAAAACTCCCTTATTTGATTGTAGGTGATGTAGCGCCGGAAGTAGGTTAAGTAGCCTCAGTGTACCATCCGATTCTTCAGTTAGTTCTAAGGGAATTGCGTCCCCATTTTCATCTTTGCGGGCAGTGATAATTGAAATGCGATAAAAATGATTGCTTGCGGACCGCTCGATTAATAGTTCCTTACCATCTCTAAGGCGTACTAATCCACGGCCATCATCATGATCAACTAATTCTGAAATTTCCTTTGATGCAAGGCCCGAGGGTAATAAGCTACGCAATTCGTCTTCAGATATTTCTTCTTTATTGACTTTGAGGTGTGAAACACCCGTGGAGGAGGCGTTGAGAAAATTGTCAGCAAACTTCAGGAAGCTACTATTTGAAGATAGCTTATGCGCTAGAGGACCAAATGATTCATTAGGTGCTACCAAATTCAATCGTTTGAACCAATCGATAACATTACTTATTTCTTTGCCATACTCGGCAGTATCTAAGTTTGTGCTAATAGTGGATAAGAAGGTTTGATTAGCTAAAGCCCCCACTGTAACAAGTGCATTAAGTTTTTTTCCGGCAGACTTTAAACCTGGAGCTTCAATAACTACCCTGCCTGCGTTATCGGTGACGCGTTCAAAAATTGTTTTTTCACCTGATTTAGTTTGACGCACTAACCATTCCTCGACAATGTGCCGATCATCGACTTTAAGGCCATATCTGTAGTGCTGGTTTTCCGCAATAAAACGTAAATCAAAATTCGATGTTTCTTTTGATTTATTGTTGAAACGAAATGGTTCACGTTCAAGGCTGCTGTTTTTTGCGCGAGATCGCAAGGCTAAGCGGCGGAAAAATCGAAGCGCCTTAAAAAGGTTTGATTTGCCGGCACCATTCGCGCCATAAATTACCGCGGTTCTGAGTACCTTTTCGTCAGAAAAGGGGATAGAGACCTCATGTGTCACATGAGGTCCGGCCAAACGCTTACTTGCGACGAGGGAAAGCGTCTCTTCGGACGAAAATGAGCGAAAATTTGAAATTGAAAATGAAACTAGCATTGGCTACCCCGCGTGAATTTGTCACAGAATAAGCCATATTCATCCATTTATGCAAGGACAAGCAGTGGGGAGTTACGAAATATTCTCACTTTATGAATTTTATGGTCAAAATCATATGTAAAATTTACATGGTCATGTCATGGTTCAAATGACCGATTGATGACTGAAATCAGCCATGAGCTAAATGGGGCGTTAGCCGGCGTTGATTTAGCCGATGGTCAACAACGGCTCAGGCCGAACAACAAATACTCGCAACACTCACTACCCCACCAGTCCACTACTGGCACACCGCAGCCTGATACGAGCATCAGCGTTATGCTCGGAATTCCACTCTTAACAAGTCACATTTCCGTTTTGCGATCATTGACATTTCGTTGACCAATTATGTATTGCACGCAACCGGGCGTCAGATTTCTGTGTTGGTTAACGCTGGCTCGCACAAATCAACATGATTTCGAGATGTCAGCGTGCCGCACTGGCAAGTTCAACATGCATATACCGATAAAAATTGCGGTCGATCGCCGTTATTTGGGTTTAACCCCCCGTCACCGGCGGAAATATCGCGATTTCATCGTTTGCGCCTATCGTTGCCGTCAATTCCGCCAGTTCATGATTGACGGCGACGCGGTAGCTTTGGCCAGCGTCTAACGCTTGCGCCCAGATGCCGCCGCGGCGACGTAAGTGTTCCAGCAGCGCGGCGACGGTGGTGGGGGATATTTCCAGCGATTCTTCGGCGATGCCGAATTGTTCGCGCAGGTGTGCGAAATAAAGCACTTTCATCGTCATTTGGTGACTTCGTTAAA
>DAICZK010000048.1:0-3463 GCA_027311185.1 Sulfuriferula sp. | reverse complement strand
GGGCAGGATTTGCGTTGCGCCCATGCGTTTGAGCAGAAACGGCCGCGCAAACAAACAGAAAGTCGTGAACGCCGAAACAGGATTGCCAGGCAGGCCGATGAAATCGGTGTTGTCGATACGCCCGTATGCCAGCGGTTTGCCGGGTTTCATGGCCACTTTCCAGAGCTCTATGGCGCCTAGTTGCGCGACTGCGGCTTTCACGTGGTCGGCTTCTCCTTCCGACACGCCGCCGCTGGTGATAATGACATCGGCGACCATGCTGGCGCGCTGCAGGGCGGTTACCGTGCCGTTCAGGGTGTCGGGGATGGCGCCGAGATCTATCCACTCGCCGCCCAGCGCCTGGATCAGGCCGCTTAGCGTGTAACGATTGGAATTGTATATCTGCCCCGGCTGTAGCGGCGCGCCTGGTTGCGCCAGTTCGTCGCCGGTGGAAAAGCTTGCGATTTTCAGACGCCGGAACACCGGCAGCTGGGCCAGCCCTACTGACGCGGCCAATCCCATGTGAGCCGCTTCCAGGCGCGTGCCGGCCGCCAGTATGGTGCTGCCCTCGGCGATGTCCTCGCCGAGGCGGCGGATGTTTTTGCCGGGTTCGACAGGATGCGGTAATTGGACGGTGCCGTTTGCGACGCGGCAGTGCTCCTGCATGATTACGGCGTCGGCTCCGGACGGAATCGGTGCGCCGGTAAAAATGCGCGCCGCGGTGCCGGTTTGCAGGGACTCGCTGACCTGGCCGGCGAGGATATGCTGGGAAATAGGTAGCGGCCGGTCGGGAAGACATTCGGCGGCTCGTACTGCATAGCCATCCATCGCGCTGTTGTCCCATGGGGGGACATTGATCGCCGCAATCTGCGCCTCGGCCAGCACTCGCCCCAGCGCCGTTTCGGTGGCGATGGGTTCGCTTGCGGTCAGGCTGGATGCGCGATTGATCAGTTCTGTTAATAGTTCGTCTGCAGTCAACACAGTGGTTCCTTTAAAAGGACAGCAGCCTGGACTGCCTTAAAAAAATCCTTCGTTTTTTCAGGGGGTGGTGATTTTTCAGAAGGTAGTAAAAGAACTGCTTGATTTCAGTTAACGCGACGCTTGAATTCGTTGTTGCGGGTGTCGATTTCGATTTTGTCGCCGATTTCGACGAACGCGGCGACGGGGATTTCATAGCCGGTTGAGATTCTTGCCGGTTTCAGTACTTTACCCGAGGTGTCGCCGCGTACCGCAGGCTCAGTATAAATCACTTCGCGCACGATGGTGTTGGGCATTTCTACCGAAATCGCCTTGCCGTTGTAAAACATCACTTCGAGCGGCATTCCGTCTTCCAGATAATTGAGCGCATCGCCCATGTTTTCGGCTTCGATTTCATATTGGTTGAATTCTGCATCCATGAACACATACATGGGATCGGCGAAATACGAATAAGTGCAGTCCTTGTAATCGAGCTGAACCATGGGGAATTTTTCGTCGGCCTTGTATACCGTTTCGGTGCTGGCGCCGGTGAGCAGATTTTTCATTTTCATCTTGACCACCGAGGCATTGCGCCCGGATTTCGAGAATTCTGCTTTCTGCACGACCATGGGATCGTTGCCGACCATAAATACATTACCTGCGCGTAGCTCTTGTGCTGTTTTCATTGAATGTTCCTGCTCTGGAATAGGATGGGGAAAAAATAACCGCCATTTTAACCGATACTGACAAATTTCACCAAATTCGTCGCCAAATCGGTTTGCGCGGTCAGTTGCGCGAGCCAGGTTTGATGGTGCCGGCGCAGCGCGGGCAAAATCGCTTGCCAGGCCGGCCAGTCGGGCGCGTGATCATGCACGCGATTCCAACTCAGCCAGAATTCGCGCAGTATTTCTGCGCACGGCGTATCCAGGCCCGGGCTGTAGATATCGAGAAGAGCTTGCAGTTTGGCGTGATGCGCGGCGTCGTCCTGCGGATAAATATGCCAGGCCAGCGGGCGCCCGGCCCATAGTGCGCGCACGAAAGAATCTTCTCCGCGGACGAAATTCAGATCGCATGCCCACAGCAAGTAATCGTAATCGTCCTGAGCGAGAAAGGGCAACGGCTGTACTGTCAGGTTGCCGCAGCGCCAGGCTTTGCCCGCGCCGAACCAGGTCCCGGCTGATGCCGTCAAGATGCTCTGCGGCAGCGCGCACCAGATTGGAGTCGGAGTTTGACTCCACGCCTGTAACAGCTTATTCAGTTGCGGGTTGTCGTAACCGAACAGCGATACTTTCAACGCCTGAGCGGTCGGCTGACAGTTCAGTTGACGCCAGAATGCAGCCTGCATGGTGGGCGATGACTGAAATGCGTCGCGTCGTTCCAACAAGCCCGATTCGCGCAACAAGCCGCCAGTACTGGACGTAAATCCGGGAAAGAAAAAATGTTTTGCGAGCGGCGGGTGCGGCGAGGGCAGCGTGTGACACCCGGCTACCCAGTCTTCCGCACTCAGGTATTCGAGATTGAGCCAGCGCGGTTTGATCGGTCTGGCGGCCATCGCCGCGACGTAGCGGGTCGGTAATTCGCAGGCGAAGGCTTCGATGACGATGTCGGCCACTTCGACGGCAGGGAAATCATCGCCGCGCCAGAGGCAAATATCCACGCCCAGGCGGCGCTGTGCGGGAAGCGCGGGATCAAGGCCCGGGCAAAGCGCTGCCAGCGGTTGCAGATGGTCTATCCACAGGCGCACAGTGATGCCGTGTTCCGCGACCAGTTGCCGCGCTAAACGCCAGGTGACGGCAGCATCGCCGTAATGATCGATGACGGCGCAGAAAATATCCCAGCGCGGCGCGCGCTCAGGCAGTGGTGAGCCGATCAAGCTGAACCTGAACTTTTGCAAGCGTCGCCTGGAAATCTGCTGCGCGCAGCTTCTCCTGCTCGACGACGGCGGCCGGTGCGCGTGCGACGAAGCCCGCGTTATCGAGTTTGGCGGCGCACTTGTCGATTTCGTTCTGCAAGCGGGCGATTTCCTTGTTCAAACGCGCGGTTTCGGTCGCGTGATCGATGGTGACGAGCAGCATCAGCCTGGTCTCTCCGACCACCGCGACGGGTGCGTCGCCGGACGGGAGCTCCGCCAGCAGCGCGACGTCGCCGAGTTTGCACAGCGCGGCGATATAAGGGCTGAAGTCTTTTAACAGCGCAGTATCGCCGGACATCGCGAGCGGCACCTTGAGCGCGGGCGAGAGCTGCATTTCGCCGCGCAGACCGCGAACCGTGCCGATGATGTCCTTGAGCAAGGCTATGCGCGCGCTGGCTGCCGTATCGATCTGGCTGCTATCCTCGACAGGGTAAGCCTGTGTCATGATAGTGGCGCCGTGTTTGCCGCACAGTGGCGCCACGGTTTGCCAGAGTTCTTCGGTGATGAAGGGGATAACCGGGTGTGCCATACGCAGCGCGGCTTCCAGTACGCGCACCAGGGTGCGGCGCGTGGCGCGAGCGGCGGCTTCGTCGCCGAGGTTGAGCTGGACTTTGG
>DAICZK010000047.1 GCA_027311185.1 Sulfuriferula sp. | reverse complement strand
GCATCCAGCCTATGAGCCCGAGAAGGCCAAGAAGACCGGGTGTGCTGTAACGAGAACGTAAAAAACGGGGCATGATGATTAAGGGGTGCGCTAAATGGAGGACTACGAGTTCATTCCGGTCTCGCAGTGAGGTCGGGTCGATTCGCATGGGAAAACGAGGTGCTGGCTCATTCGCTGTTTGCGCCTCGCATTTGCCTGAAACGGGCGGCCATCGCGGCGGAGAAGCTTGGGTGCGTCTGGCCAGCGTTATCGGCGGCGATGATTTGTCGCGGCATGGTGGCGAGCGTGCTGATGTGCCCCGGTGCCACACCGACCACGACCCAGGTTTCACCGACCTCGAGCAACAGCACGCGCTCGCGTCCTCCCACACTGAGTCCGCTGATCATTTTAATGGTAGTGTCGGTACGCGCGTGAACGCTGAAGTAACGTTTTGCAAGCCATGCGGCACCCATGATCAGCGCGAGTATCACCAGTAGGCTGAGAGTGACCTGCAGCAGGCTGAGAGCTGGCGACAGGGTTCCGGCGGCATTGACCATGGTCGCGGCGTGCGCCGCGACGGGAGTCGTCAAGCATAGCGATAGCGGCGCGAGATATCTCATTTGTTCAGCTTGCGGATACGCTCGGCGGGACTGATGATGTCGGTGACGCGTATGCCGAATTTATCGTTGACCACCACGACTTCGCCTTGTGCGATCAGGCAACCGTTGATGAGTATGTCCATCGGTTCGCCGGCCATGCCCGCCAGCTCGACGACCGAGCCCTGCGCAAGTTGCAGCAGGTTTTTGATCGCGATTTTGGTGCGCCCGAGTTCTACCGTCAGCTGTACCGGAATATCCAGTATGAAATCGATGTCGTTGTGAGTCTCGGCGGCAGCTCCGCTTTGGGTAAATTCCTTGAAAATGGACTGGCTGGCGGCGGGTGCCGCAGCCGCCACAGGCTCCGCGGCGGTCTGCTCGGCCATCGCCGCGCCCCAGTCATCCATAATCGAGTCTGTATCTTCGCTCATGATTTTTCTCCTCGTGCGGATTCCTGCGTGGAATAGGAAATCAGTTTTTCGACACGCAGCGCGTATTGTCCATGTAGTGTCCCATAAGTGCATTCCATCACTGGCACTTCGTCTACCGTGGCCAGGATGGTGGTGGGGATATTAAGCGGAATGATGTCGCCGACCTGCAGGTTCAGGATATCGCCGAAAGTACTGCGGGCGGAGCCCATATTCGCCACGATTTCCACCTCTGCGGTTTGTATCTGTTGTGTCATCAATCGGGTCCAGCGCTTGTCTATGTCCAGCGTTTCGCCTTGCAGGCTGCTGCTGAGCAGGTCGCGTATCGGTTCTATCATCGAGTAGGGCATGCAGCAGTGAATTTCGCCCTGCGAAGACCCGATTTCGACGTTGAAGGTGGTGGTCACAACCACTTCGTTGGGCGTTGCGATATTGGCGAATTGAGTGTTCATTTCCGATCGCATGTATTCGAATTCAATAGGATAAATATGCGACCAGGATTTTTCGTAGTTCTCGAAGAAAATATTTAAAATCCGCTGGATGATGCGCTGTTCTGTCTGCGTGAAATCGCGGCCTTCGACACGGGTATGAAAACGCCCGTCGCCGCCGAACAGGTTGTCGATAATCAAAAACACCAGGGTGGGGTCGAGCACGATCAGCGCGGTTCCGCGCAACGGCTTGATTTGCACCAGATTCAGATTGGTCGGCACGACGAGGTTGCGGATGAATTCGCTGTATTTGGATACCTTGACCTGACCGGTGGTTATTTCCGCGGTGCGGCGCATGAATCCGAACAGGCCGATACGAAACAGCCGGGAAAAGCGCTCGTTGATGATTTCGAGCGTAGGCATGCGCCCGCGGACGATACGTTCCTGCGTGGCAAGGTTATACGTGCGTACACCGGAGGTATCTTCCTGCGCCTGATCCTCGTCCTGTTCGCCGCTGACGCCCTTGAGCAGGGCGTCTACTTCGTCTTGTGATAGGAAATTTTCTGCCATGATAACGTTATTGGATCACGAAAGAAGTAAAAAATACCCCCGTGGCCTTTCCAGGATCGCCTGCCGGGTCAAAGGGTTTGTTGATCTCGACCACGATCTGTTTCATGAGCTTGTTTTTGCCGGCCTCGGTGAGCAGGTCGGATGCTTTCTGGCTCGATAACAGCAGCAGAATGCGGCTTCTGATCTGTGGCATATGCAATTTGATCGTGTCAGCATCTTTGTCTTCGGGAACCTGCAGGGTAAGCGCAACCTGCAGGAATTTGTCGCCCCCCGAATCGTCGGGGGCCAAATTGACGGTAAAAGTTTCGAGCGGAACGAATACGGGCGGCTTCGAGTCCTCTTTTTTGACCACTGCGTGGCCGTTGGCAGGTTTATGCATGAGAAAGAAATATGCAGCAGCACCGCCTCCTGCGAGCAGCAACAACAGAACCAGCCCGATGACGATTAGCAGGGTTTTTTTTGATTTTCCGGCAGGAGCTTCTCCTGCTGCGCCCGCCGCCTCGGTTTTGGCGGGGGACTTGGTTGGCGCTTGAGCCATGGGTTATTCCTTGGGTTAATCGTTAATTAAATGTCTTGGACAGTCGTATTGTAATGAGAATTAGACAAAGGTGTTGACTAAACCCTTTCCGGTAATGATTTTCCCGGAAATATTTGTCATGTTGTCCGTGCTCGCGGCGCGGACTGCACCCAACGGGCGGAGCGAGCGCGTATCGGATTGCGCGTCTTGCCGACCCGATGACGAGGTGTCGGAACGAACATTCGTTTGTCCGAGCTGTATTCCGGCGTTGCCCAGCATCTCCTGCAGTTTCGGCATGGCCGCCTCGATGGCCAGCCGAACCTCCGGCTGTGCGGCAATAAAAGTCGCATTCGCCTGATTGTTGGTTACATTCAGGACAATTTGCAGCGGTCCCAGATCGGGCGGGTTAAGCGACAGCGTGGCAGTTTGCTCGGCGCCGCCAGCCATCCAGACGACTTTGTCGCCGAGCGCCTGATCCCACGCCGAGGTGCCGACTTGCGGCGCCAGTCCGGGCAGGGTCTGAGCCGCCGGATTTTGCGCCAGACCGGTTAAGGTCGCCGGATTGGGGACGAGAACAGTCATTGCGCCGGTGGGCAGGGCTGCGGTCAGCAGAGCATCGGTTTTTTGCGTCGCGCCGGGTTGGGCACCAATGCCACCGAGCACCGCGGCGTTCATGCTATCGGTAAACTGCGGTAGGTGCGCAGCGGTCTGCGCGGGCGCGATATCGGCGCCGGTATTGTTAGTGGCGCCGGTTGACGAAAGCGACGACATGGCGAGAGGCGCACGCGCGCGTTCTGCGCCGGCGGGCGTGGTAGCCGAATTGGCAAGCATGAGGCTGGTCAGCGCGTTCGCGGCGCCGGGGGCAGCCGCGGTACTCGACGCGACAGGGGCGGTCGCGGTGGTCTGAGTGTTCGTAGCGACTGGCGGAGTCTGTGCCGCCTGGTAATTCCCTATCATTGCCAGCATCTCGGCCGATATCGCTGGCACGGCGGAGAATGGAGAGGCGGCAGACGAGGCGTCGGCAGTGGGTGCCGGATCCGTGCTTTTCTTCGCCTTGTCGCCCTGGGCCGTTTGCGGCGCAGGCGCATTCGTTGCCGGTGCGTCGGTTTTTGCGCTCTGTTGCTGTTGCTGCTGCGTCATTTCATGGGAAAGGACGTTGTTGAACGACGCGTCGGGCGTTCCGCCGCCGGATGATTTGTCCGGCGCGGCAGGCGGTGTGGTCGCCTGCATCACAGGGGAGAGGAGCATAGCCATTGGATTTATCCTCGCTGGTTCAGATCATTCCTGCCCGATCGCAGGATCGTAGGAATGGGGTTTATTTGCCAGCTTCCTGCTGGCAAATTCGTCGCTCGATTTCTGGTCGCGTCGCTGGCTTGCCTGTTGCATCTGTTGCGCTGCGCGCTGGCCCAGAGTATCGAACGACATGCGTTTGCGCTCGGCCGCCTGCCAAGCTCGGCGCTCGGTCTCGATGGCGGCTTGTGTCTGCTGTACGATGGCTCGTTGCCCGATAATCGCATCGTCGAGTTTGGCCAGAAAAATCCGGAAGTTCTGATGCTCGCCTATGCTCAGACCTGTAGTCAGTCCCTGTTCGTAACGTTGCGTATAGTCGTCGTGATATTGCTGCAGCACCGCCAGTTTTTGTTCGTTTTCCTGGTGGTTGCGTATCGCCAGGCCGAGGCGCTCGGCGAGCTTGTCCGCCTCTTTGCCTGCCAGTTCCATGAGCGTATGAATCGCCAGATTTTGTGCCATCACTAATACCTCGAGAAAATATATCAACCGGATTAGACTGATACACTTTCATTGTAATCCGGTTTTATCGGTTCAATCACTCGAACAGAGCGGAAAGTTGCCCCAAGCTTGTTTGAATGCCGGTTTGTTCATTAATGTCCTGCTGTAAAAAAGTCTGTATCTTCGGCTGTCTGGCGATGGCTTCGTCGAGCACAGGGTTGGTGCCCGCGCTGTATGCGCCAACGCTGATCAGGTCGCGGTTGCGCTGATAACTGGAATAGAGCTGCTTGAGTCGTCGCGCCTGCTGCTGGTGTGCGGGCGTCGTGATGTTGTGCATGGCGCGGCTGATCGATTGTTCGACGTCGATAGCGGGATAGTGTCCGCTCTCGGCCAGGCCGCGGTCCAGCACGATGTGGCCGTCGAGTATGGCGCGCGCGGCGTCCGCGATGGGGTCCTGCTGGTCGTCGCCTTCGGTGAGCACCGTATAGAAAGCAGTGATCGAGCCGCCGCCTGCCCGACCGTTGCCCGCCCGTTCAACCAGTGTCGGCAGCTTGGCAAACACTGAGGGCGGATAGCCTTTGGTTGCGGGCGGTTCGCCGATGGCAAGCGCGATCTCGCGTTGCGCCATGGCGTAGCGGGTCAACGAATCCATGATCAGTAATACATTCATGCCCTGGTCGCGAAAATGTTCGGCGATAGTGGTTGCGTAAGCTGCGCCTTGCAGCCGCATCAGGGCAGGAGTGTCAGCCGGCGCCGCGACGACGATGGCGCGGGCCAGTCCCTGTGCACCCAAAATCTGTTCAATGAATTCCTTGACCTCGCGTCCCCGTTCGCCTATCAGTCCGACGACGATGATATCGGCATCGGTATAGCGTGCCATCATGCCGAGCAAGACGCTTTTTCCTACGCCGGAGCCGGCAAACAGTCCCATGCGTTGCCCGCGACCCACGGTGAGCAGCGTATTGATGGCGCGTACGCCCACGTCCAGTATCTCTGAAATGGGAGCGCGGTTCAGGGGGTTGGTTGCGCGCACGCTGAGTGGCGCGGTTTCCATCGCCGGCAGTGGTCCCAGGCGGTCCAGCGGTCGGCCCGCGCCGTCGAGTACTCGACCAAGCAGCGCCGCGCCGACCGGTAAATGACGCGTGCGGTCGACCGCTCGCCGTTTGGGCTGGCCGATAGTGAACAGGTCGGGCGTGGCGATCGCCGGCTCCAGCGGCAATACCACGGTGCCTGGAATGACGCCTTCGACATCGCTTTGCGGCATCAGGAATAAACGGTCGTGGTCGAAACCGACAACTTCGGCTTCCAGCCGCGCACCGGACGGCAGGGGGATGACGCAGGCGCTGCCGATGGGCAGTTTCAATCCTACGGCTTCCATCACCAGGCCCGCGACGCGAGTCACTCGCCCCGCGACTTGTACGGAGTTAGTGCTCTCGAGCAGCTGGCTGCAATTGTGCAGATACGCCTGCCAGTAATCGCTGTGACGCACCGGCGCGTTCATCACGACAGCCAACCCAGATTCTGGCCGAGCGCCGTTGCCAGACGCTGCCAGCGAGTATTGAGGGTGGCATCGACCTGATTGCTGTTGTTTTCTATCCGGCAGCCTCCGGCTTCGATCTGCGTATCCTCGACGATGCTCCAGCCATGCTGCGTCAGTTCGTCGTGCAGATGTTCCTTGACCAGGGCAACATCGGCGGGGTTGAGGATGAGCCGGGTATTGCGTTGTAAGGCGGGCAAGTCGCGCATCGCTGCGCTGACGACAGGCAGAAGCAGCTCGGGACGCACCGGCAATGCGGTTTTCAGCATCGCGTAGGCGAGGCTGGTAGCCAGATTGAGCAAATCGGCCGCAATGTACTTGTCGGCCCCGGCAAGTTCTTCGTTGTAGCGGGTTACTATTTCGCCTAATTGCGTTGTCAGTTGCCGGGCGGCTGCGCGGCTTTCGCTCAATCCGGACTGGATGCCTTCGTCGTAACCAGCCTGATAGCCTTCGGCCAGGCCTGCGCTGTAACCGTCGTGGCGCGCCTGTTCGCGCAGGGCTTTGAGTTCTTCTGCCGAGGGGGCGTTTCCAAGGCCGGGGGCTGGCTCCGGGGTGTCGTCGAAAGAAGCCATTTCCCAGCGCTGGTAGGCGGTAAGCTGTTCTTTAGGAATCACGGGCGGACTCGGTTATTGTGGATGTATCAAAGAAACGCATCGTCGCCCTTGCCGCCCAATACGATCTGGCCTTCATCGGACAGGCGCCGCACAATCAACAAGATGGCTTTTTGCTGGGCTTCTACCTCGGATACCCGCACCGGGCCCTTGGCTTCCAGATCTTCGCGCAGCATTTCGGCAGCGCGCTGGGACATGTTCTTGAGTATCTTGTCGCGCAAATCCGGCGCGGCGCCCTTGAGTGCGATGATCAGCGAATCCGACTGTACTTCGCGCAACAGTAATTGTATGCCGCGATCGTCGATTTCCATCAAGTTTTCGAAACCAAACATTTCGTCCATGATTTTCTGCGCCATGTCGTTATCGTAGTTTCTGAGTGCTTCCATGGCCGAGGTTTCTATGGTGCCGGTGAGGAAATTCAGGATATCCGCGGCTGTGCGAGTACCGCCCATCGGCTGTTTCTTGATATTTTTTTCGGAACCCGACAGCAGCTTGGTGAGCACGTCGTTCAATTCGCGTAACGCCGTAGGCTGGACGCCGTCGAGCGTGGCAATGCGCAATAGCACGTCGTTGCGCTGCCGTTCGGTAAAGTTGGTGAGGACTCCCGCTGCCTGGTCACGTTCGAGGTGGACCAGAATGGTTGCAATGATTTGCGGATGCTCGTTCAAAACCAGTTCGGCGACGGATTCGGAATCCATCCATTTCAAACTTTCGATGCCGCTGGCATCGTTGTCGCCCAAAATGCGGTTCAATAACGAGGCCGCCTTGTCGTTGCCCAGTGCCTGTGTGAGCACCGAGCGTATATATTCGTCGGAATCCACGCCGATATCGGAATGTTGCGAGGTGATCTTGGTGAAATCCTCCAGCACGCCGGCGATTTCCTCATGCGCAATGGCACTCATGGCCGACATCGCTTCGCCCAGCTTGTGTACTTCGCGCGGACCCAGATGTTTCATGACCTCGGCAGCCTCGTTCTGGCCCAGCGCGAGCATCAATACCGCAGCTCTATGAATGTTATCGTTACTCATTGCCATTTACCCAGGTTTTAATAACGTTCGCGACGACTTTGGGATTGTCTTTGGCGAGTTGTTTCGCTTTTTCCAGGTTATTGTGATAATTCGCTTCATGGCGCGCCGCCTCGTCGTGGTGCGAAAGATTCACGTGACTGCCTTCGTCGTCGGTATCGAAATCAGCCTCGCCTTCGGACACTGGGTGCACCGCTGGCGTCATCAGTTTATCAAACATTGGACGAAGAAACTTTTTATATACGTAAAATAAGGCGATAAAGGCAAGCAGATAGCGTCCGGCCAATTTCGCCATCTCGATATTGTCGGGCTGTTTCCACCAAGGAACTTCCGCGATGATCTCTTTGGTCGCGGCGAATGGGCTGTTGACCACGTTTAGCGTATCGCCGCGACTTTGCTGGTAGCCCATCGCTTCCTTGGCCAGATCGCTGATCTGGGTTTTTTCCAGCGCGGTCAGAGGCACGCTTTTTACCTTGCCGGCTTTGTCGACGATGTTTTTGTAATTGACAACGACAGCCACAGACAGGCGTTTCAAACCGCCCATCGGCTGCTGGACATAGCGTATGGTTTTGTCTACTTCGTAATTGGTCGTGTCATCCTTGTGTACGATGGCGGGATTGGCGGGGGGCGTGGCGGCGCTTCCCGCACCGGTTGCGCTGTTCGCGCCGCCGGGAGCACCGGCAGGCGGGTTGATCGGCGCGTTGATCGGCGCGGTAGCAGGGGCCGGAGGCTGGTTCGACAACGCGCCCGGCACGCCGCTGGCGCCGTTATTGTCATTGAGGGTTTCGCTGCTTTGTTTGCTGCGCACTGAGGCGGTGTCCGGGGTAGGGTTGGGTTTGTAGGTTTCCGCGGCTTGTTCGCTATGAGAAAAATCGACATCGGCGGTGACTTCGGCATGCACATTGTTCGCGCCGACCATAGGCGTAATGATGGCTTCAATGCGGCTTGCTATGCCTTGCTGCACGGCTTGTATGTATTTGAGTTGCGCCGGGTCCAGCCCGTCATTGCCGAGCTTGTGCGTGCTGTCCGAGAGAAGGTTGCCATTTTGATCGACGATGGTGACGTTGTCGGGCGTGAGGTCGGGTACGCTGCTGGCCAGCAGATGGATAATGGCATTGACTTGTGCGGGGTCCAGCGCACGTCCCGGCGCCAGATCAAGCAGTACCGAAGCGGTCGGTTTTTGCTGTTCGCGAACGAAAACGGACGCTTTGGGCAAAGCCAGGTGTACGCGTGCTGCCTGCACCGCACTGATGGCTTGTATGGTTTGCGCGAGTTCGCCTTCGAGCGCGCGCTGAAAATTGACCTGTTCGAGGAACTGGGAGGTACCGAGCTTTTGATTTTCCATCAGCTCAAAGCCGACATTGCCGCCTTTGGGCAAATCCTGCGCCGCCAGTTTAAGACGCAGATCGCTGACCTGGTCGGATGGAACCAGAATGGCGCCACCACCCTCAGAATACTTGTAAGGCACATTCATTTGCTGCAGGACGGCGACAATGGCACCGCCGTCGCGGTCGCTGAAATTGGAAAACAACACCCGGTAATCCGGTTTCTGGCTCCACATCCATATCCCTGCCATGATGGCGATGGCTGCCGCAATGCCTAGGATGAGAAAGAGTTTGCGCCCGTTTGCCGACTGGGCAAATTCCGCCAACCCCGGTGTGGCGATTGTTCCGCTGTCTGCCGCCATTTTTTCCAACCCCCTAAAACATTGTTTTCGATGCGTTGTAACGTGTCGACGTATGCCGACAACCTTGTTCAGAGGCGTCTTGGCGTATGTCACAGTTGTTCATTAACGAGCCCTTACTGTCCATTATCGGTCATAGCCCAACGCGGCAATGGCGGGAATAAAGCCCAATTCGCCGCGCTAATCTCGCCTTGACGCAACAGTGCTGTGGCTTAAGATGACGTTAAGTAGCGTAGGGAGGAAGAATTATCATGATGACAGGCGGAATAGATTCGAGCAAAATTGACGCGATGCTTGCGCAGTTGAAGTCGACGGCAGCGCGCGCACAAGCGCCGGGCAGCCCGCTTCAGGGTACGGGCGCTCAGGCTGTCGCTGCGCCGCAGAAAACCGGGTTTGCCGATGCGCTCAAATCCTCGCTCGACCAGATCAACCAGACACAGCTACAAGCCAACCAGCTCGGCCAGAGTTTCGCCGCCGGCAACGATAAGGTCAGCTTGTCCGATACCATGATTGCCGTGCAGAAAGCGACGCTCTCCATCCAGGAGGCGATACAGGTGCGCAACAAGCTGGTTTCGGCATACACGACCATCATGAATATGCAGGTATGAACTAATCCGATCTTTTTATAAATTGACGCGCTGTCGCCCGGCTGTCACGTTCCTGTTGTTCGGCTTTCCCATCCATACGCATCGATATCCAGCTCCGGCGTCCTGCCCAGAATTAAATCCGCGATCAGATCGGCGCTCGCGGGCGCCATCGTCACGCCATAACGAAAATGTCCGGCGTTGATATAGAGATTGTCGATAGTCGGATGCCGGTCGATAGTCGGAATATTGTCCGGCGAACCGGGCCGCAACCCGCTCCAGTGCTGTTGCAAGGTTGCTTTGCGCAATGCGGGCAGTAGACCAAATGCGTGTTCGCTCAGCATTTGTTTAGCGTTAGCGGTCGTGCTTTTGTCGAACCCGGTATCTTCGAGGGTGCTACCGACCAGAATGTGCCCACCTCTGCGCGGAATAAGATAAATGCCTTGATGGTAAATAATATGGCGCAGGCAGTCGGGGTCGGTCTGAAACAATAACATTTGTCCGCGTATCGGCTTGATGGTTTTTGCGGGCGGGTGATCGCTCAATACCGACTGGCTCCACGC
>DAICZK010000046.1 GCA_027311185.1 Sulfuriferula sp. | reverse complement strand
CCCACGCTTTGTATCCAGCCACGCTGCTCCAATGTGCGGATAATCTGGGTATTGACGGCAACCCCGCGAATTTCCTCTATGTCGCCGCGCGTAACAGGCTGCTTGTACGCAATCACCGCCAGGGTCTCCATCACCGCACGCGAATATTTTGGCGCATTTTCAAGTTGCAGGCGCTGCAGGTAATGCCGGTAATGCAGCCGCGTCTGAAACCGCCAGCCCTCGGCGACGGCAACCAGCTCCAGGCCCCGCTCACGCCAGTCGTCGCTCAATTCGCTCAAGCTGCGCCGCAGAACTTCCAGGCTCAACCCATCACCGAACACGCCGCGCAGCCGGGCTAACGACAAAGGCTCGGCGCTGGCCAGCAACAGGGTTTCCAGCACGATTTTCAATTCCCCTGGACTCAAATCGACAGCATCATCCATGGTCGGGTACGGCCGCCTGAGCCAGACGTATGTAAATGGGAGAAAAAACCTGATTCTGAACCAGCTCCAGGCGTTGTTCGCGGGCCAGTTCCAAAATCGCGAGCAACCGCACCACGCGATGTGATAAACCTTGCTCGGCTACAAAGAGCGCATCGAACTCGACGAACAGATCGCCCTGCAAACTCTGTAGAATCTGTTCCATTGCCGCGCGCACCGACAGTTCACGCCGCGCCACGGCATGCCGGGATGGAGGGACAACGCGGCTCGCCAACTCCCGCCACGCCAGTTGCAAATCCGCCGTAGTCAGGCCAGGCAGCATTTTTTCCGCCGGTTCGCCAGCTATCCACGCCACGACAAAATCGCGCCCGGAACGCGGCAGATCCTCGAGCTTTTGCGCCGCCAGCCGCATCTGTTCATAGTCGAGCAGACGCCGCACCAGACTTGCCCTCGGATCGCTGTCCTCGTCCGCCTCGTCCGCCGAGGCCACGCGCGGCAGCAACATTCGTGACTTGATTTCAATGAGCCAGACTGCCATCAACATGTATTCCGCAGCCATCTCCAGCTTCTGGCGTCGCATCAGCGTGACATATTCCATGTATTGCCGGGTAAGCTCGGCCATGGGAATATCCAGCACATCCAGATGATGTCGTCGTATCAGGTAGAGCAACAAATCCAGCGGGCCCTCGAATGCAGTCAGATAAACGGCCAGCGCATCGGGCGGAATATACAGGCCCGGCGGCATTTCCATCAACGCCTGCCCGTTGACTACGGCCAACGGATTCGGCAACATCGCGGCGGCGGCCTCCGTCATACGCTGACCATCACGCGATTGCGCCCCTGCGCCTTCGCGCTATAGAGCGCAGCATCTGCGGCGGCGACCAACTGCTTTGCCGCCTGCTCCTCGCTGCCATAAGCCGCGCCGAGCACAATCTGCGCTACGCCGATCGATACAGACAGGTGGATGGATTCGGCTTCGCCCACGCTGAATGGATAATCCGCAATCGCCAGACGGATGCGTTCGGCAATATCGACCGCCACCCGCTTATCGGTGCCAGGCAGCAAAGCGATGAATTCCTCGCCGCCATAGCGGGCAAAGGTATCGCTGCCGCGTAACAGCGCCCCAATCACCTGCACCACCTGTTGCAACACGTAATCGCCGATCTGATGCCCCCAACGGTCATTAACCGTCTTGAAATGATCGAGATCGAACATGACCGCCACCAGCGGCTCGCGACAACGCAAGGCGTGATTCGCCGCTTCACGCAAACGCAAATTGAAATAATGGCGATTATTGACCTGCGTCAATGCATCGACCAGGCCGAAACGCTCCAGCTTGTCGTAAATAAGCGCGTTTTCCAGGCACATCACGAAAAAAGCCGATAAACGTTCCAGAAAATAGGTGCCGTCGTTGGTAACGAAGCGGTGCCGATCGCGACTGGCCAAATGCAGACCGCCCATAAGGCGCCCTTGTCGCACCAGCGGCAACAGAGCCATCGACCCTAACGATACCATGCTGCCGTCGAACAAGGCCAGATGCTGGGTAGCCTGGTACGCAGCCAGATAAGGCCGGAACGGCTGGGGATAAAATTTCGCGTAGCCATCGAGATCGTTGTCGAGCATCAGCCCCGCCGCCTCCAGCGCGGACAAAATATCCGGCCCCAGCGCATGCGCCCACTCGCCGTCGCTATCGAGCAGTACCAGATTCACTGCATCCAATTCAAAATTGAGCGGAAAATCCTGCAAAATAACCGTGATCAATTGCACCGGCGTTCGCGTAGTCATCAATTGTTGCTCCAGTCGCTCAAACCGAAGTAGCTTCTCCTCGTTTTCTCGCGCTTTGGCCAACAATAAATTCAACTGGCGGCGTAACTGTTCATTTTCCAAAAAATAGCCCTATCATTTGCTTGCGATTTTACTTATGCGATGCTACACATCTAACCTCGACGCCGCAATGTCTGGATTTCGCGCATAAAAAAATGCATCGCACCGTTTTGCGAGTTTTCTACCGTCCGCTTATCAGGTAAACTCTCATTATTATGGGCGACCTTGCACGAAGAACGCCCGAGGCAACGATCCGCCCAGGATTAATTTAAATACTCAACAGGTAAACAGCATGCTCACAGGCAGTTTGGTTGCGATAGTCACTCCCATGCTGGAGGGCGGCGGTCTGGATTTTGGGGTCTTGCGCAATTTGATTGACTGGCATATCGCGCAGAAAACCGATGCCATCGTCGTGGTCGGCACAACCGGCGAGTCGCCTACTGTAGATTTCGACGAGCACTGCACGCTGATACGAACCGTCGTCGAGCATGTAGCCGGGCGCATCCCCGTTATCGCCGGTACCGGCGCCAATTCCACCAGCGAAGCCATAGCGCTGACGCAATGCGCTCTTGCCGCGGGCGCAGACTACGGTCTGTCGGTCGCCCCGTATTACAACAAACCGGGTCAGGAAGGGCTGTATCGCCACTTCAGAGCCATCGCCGAAGCGGTCGACCTGCCCCTGATACTCTACAATGTACCCGGACGCACCGTCAGCGACATCAGCAACGATACCGTGCTGCGCCGGGCAGAGATTCCCGGGGTCGTCGGCGTCAAGGACGCCACCGGCAGCATGGAACGCGCGACCGACCTGATCATGCGCGCGCCCGTTGACTTCGCCCTTTATACCGGCGACGATGCCAGCGCGCTAGCCTTCATGTTACTCGGTGGCCACGGCGTCATTTCGGTCACCGCTAATATTGCGCCGCTGGCCATGCACGAGCTGTGCGCTGCGGCATTCGCCGGCGAACTCCAGCGCAGCCGCGAGATTAACCAGCGCCTCTTCGCGCTGCACCGCGACCTGTTTGTCGAAGCCAACCCTATCCCGGTTAAGTGGGCTCTTGCCGAAATGGGCAGAATCGCACGCGGCATCCGCCTGCCCCTGACCGAGCTTTCCACCGACCATCACGATACTTTACGCGCAGCCATGCGCCAAGCAAAAGCTCTATAATTAAGGACCTGATAATGAAACGAACCCCGTTGCGACTGGCGCTGATCAGTACCGGCATCATCGTAAGCCTGAGTGGATGCAGCACGCTCACCGACATGATGACGCCCAAGAAAATCGATTATCAGTCAGCAAAACAGCTCCCTACGCTGGAACTTCCTCCCGACATGACGGCTCCGACTATCGACACGCATTTCGATGTAACCGGCGCGGGGGCGAAGGGCGCTACGACCTACTCCGCCTATAGCGCAGCCCACGAGGCTAAAACCTCCTCCGGCACGGATTGCGGCGCTGACGCGAGCACGGTACTGCCCGGCAGCAACAATATCAAGCTCGAACATGCCGGCAGCGAACGCTGGCTGGTGATTAACCAGACGCCCGACAAAATCTGGTCCCTGATTCAGGCATTCTGGCAAAAAAATGGATTTACCATCAGCTACAGTGACCCGGCCACCGGCATCATGCAGACCAACTGGGTGGCACATCCGGTCGACGAGCTGCACAATGCGGCAAACGTCCCGGCTCAAGCCAAAGATAGCTTGTCCGCCAACCAACGCGATTCGTATCGTACCCGCCTGGAGCGCAACGCGGCCAATCCTACCCTGACCGAAATTTACATCAGTTACCATGGCATGATCCGAGCGGCTGGCGCCGCCGACCGTCCCGGCGTGTGGCAAATCAGTCCGCCGAACCCGGAACGGGAAGCCGAAATGCTAACCCGCCTGATGGTCGATCTCGGACTGGACAAGACGCGCGCCGATGCATTGCTCGGACAACACAGCGGGCCGGACCGCGCCACGATCAGTCAGTCCAAAGACGGCAAAACGATACTGATCGACAATGAACCGTTCACGCTTGCCTGGCAGCGCGTCGGACTGGCGCTGGACCGCGTCGGCTTCTCCGTCGTTACTAGCGACCCGATCAATGGCGTATACAAGGTTCATTACCTCGAAGCCGGACAAAACGGCGCAAAATCCGACAAGCATAGCTTTTTGAGCAGCCTCGAATTCTGGAAAAGCCACACCAGGGCGGACCGCGATCTATATCAGATCACGCTGGCTGAAAACCCTGCCGCAACCAACACCGAAATTCACGTACTCGACAGCAAAGGCCAGGCGGCTCCCGCGGCAGTCGTCGATAAAATTCTCGACCCGTTGTTAGCGCAACTCAAATAAGAACCGATAACGCTCCGATTGCCGGCCCACTGGCCGAGGCACAGACTCATGATGATAATCAGACCAAGTGGCGGCAGGTGGCCGTATTCCCGATAATGCGTTTCGCCAGTCTCGGAAGCGGCAGCGAAGGCAATGCCATGATAGTCGAAGTCGGGCAAACGCGAATCATGCTCGACTGCGGCTTCGGCCTGCGCGAAACCACCCGCCGACTCGCGCAAAAGGGCCTCGCGCCCGATCAGCTCACGGCCATCGTCATCACCCACGAACATGGCGACCATCTCGGCGGTGCGGCCCGTTTTGCGCGCAAATACCAGCTTCCGGTCTGGATGACGCACGGCACGTACCAGGTTTTTCGCCAGCAACAGAATACGCTGCCGGAAATACAGATTTTTGACAGTCATTGCGCATTCGCCATCGCCGATATCGCCTTGCAACCGTTCCCGGTTCCGCACGACGCGCGCGAACCCGCGCAGTTCGTCTTCGGCGACGGCCAGCACCGGCTCGGCGTGCTGACCGATGTCGGCGCCGCGACCGCGCACATCGTCGGCATGCTCGATGGTTGCGACGCGCTGGTGCTGGAATGCAACCACGATGCGCATCTGCTGCAAGACAGCAACTACCCCAAAGGGCTCAAACAGCGCATCGCCGGGCATTTTGGCCATCTGGACAATCAGGCGGCGGCCGATCTGCTAGCCCAGCTCGACACCCGCCCGCTGCAACATCTCCTCGCCGCACACCTCTCAAAACACAACAACACTCCGGAACTCGCGCTCGAATGCCTGTCACGCGTGCTGGGCTGCAGTCCGCAATGGCTGGATTACGCCGACCAAGACCACGGCTTCGACTGGCGCAGTCTCGGCAATTAGCCCGAACACGGCGCACGCCGCTCAAGAATAGGCCGACAGCAGACGATCAAACTCTTGCTTGACCACGGCATAACATTCGCACGCCGCCGTTTCCAGACCGGGGCGATCCAGTACGGTGATGTGGCCGCGACTATAACTGATCAGTCCGGCGCGCTGTAAATTCCCTGCTGCAACGGTGACTCCCTCACGGCGCACGCCCAGCATGTTCGCGATCAGCTCCTGGGTCATGAGCAGCGAATCCGAGGCCAGCCGGTCATGGCTGAGTAGCAGTCGCCGGCACAATTGCTGTTCGACCGTATGATGACGATTGCAGACGGCAGTTTGCGTCATCTGGGTGATGAGCGCCTGGGTGTAGCGCAATAATATTTTCTGCAGCATGCCGGCTCTACGCCCACCCGCACGCTTGAATTCCGTTTTCAGCACCTGCGCCTTGAGCCGGTAGCCGTACCCGGCGCTTTGCACCACGGCGCGGCTGGGAGTGGTGTCCCCGCCCATGAACAGCGAGATTCCCAGTATGCCTTCGTTGCCGATCACTGCAATTTCGGCGGATGCACCGTCGGCCAGAACGTACAGTAAGGACACGATGGCGTCGATGGGGAAATACGCAAACTGCAAACGCCCTCCCGACTCGGACAATACCTCGCCTAGCGGCATCGCGACCAACTCCAGATGCGGCGCGAGACGCTCGAATTCTACTGTCGTCAAAGCGGCCAAAAGATGATTCTGCATGGGATGATAAGCGGTCGAACCAGGAACTTCGAAATGACCGCTTGCCCCGCGGGGGTGCCTCGCGGATGCGATAGCGTCCGGGGGCAACGCATCCGGCTTCATGATTCGGCGTCGGCCTCGCCAGGAACGACTCCGTGCGACGGCGCAAGCCCGGCAACCCCGTGCGCTTGTGCGGACAAGGAGGCGCGGAACAATGCCGGCTGCGTCTGCAGCTGACGCAGCGCCTCCCATACCGCCAACAATCCGCCGGACAGAAACAGTCCGGCGAGTCCACCCAGAACGGCCAGGCGTTGTGTGTTCCACATAGCGATAATAATGAGCAGCACGAGCAATACCACGCCTACACCGAGACAAAACAAGGTCGCAAGCAACCAGATCAATTGAGTTGCCGCACGCTCGCGCGCCTCCTCAAGATCTACCCGCATCAATTCCAGACGGGTAAAAAACAGCGCTCCGAACACCGCTGTCAATATTTTTAACGTATCGAGCAGCGATGGATCCGCGCTATGAGCGTTCGAACGCATCGGCGGTCAGCGGCGGCTGATCAGCAATCCCACAATCAGCCCTACCCCGGCCGCGACACCCACGGCCTTCCACGGATTGTCATGGACATAATCGTCGGCAACGCGGGCTGCGGCCTGTGTTTTTTCCTTGATGGCGTATTGCGCGTCGGCGATTTTCTCTTTGGCTACCGCCAGCGATTCCTGCGCCCTGGCCCGCACTGCCGCCATGGTTTCGCCGCCCTGATTAACGGTTGCCTTGAGCAACGCCTCCGCGTCCGCAACAACTACCTTGAAATCACGAATCAACTGATCTTTGGTCACATCGGAAAAATCGGTTATTGAGTCAGACATATTATTCATCATTATTTCTCCTTTGAAATGTAAAAACTCTACTCGACTTCGATCAGCCTGCCACCGAATTCACAACGCCATACGTATGCCGCATGGGGCTCGACGTGCCGAAGCCAAAACCGCAAAAGCAGCATTTCCATCTTATATTACCGCAAAAAACGGTGCAAAAAGCATTTCCTCATCGACCAAAACCGGATACAGCAAGCTGCCGCACATACTTTTGCCACACAATAATACCCAGCCAGATTTTCTTGGTTTCCGATTCACCCAAGCAACAAGATTGGAGCGAATCGCGAAAATTCAAGGACGCAGATGGAACGATAAGGCTTTTGCGCGAATTGGTCTGTATTGCACCGCACATAGCGCCATGGACAGCTGCGTTTGTGCGGGGTAGCAGGAGACATGCCCGTCATATTCGGCTGAGTTTTTGGACGTGCTTGCCATCTAAAGTTATTTCGGCAGGCGCTTAATGACTGGTCAAGCACCGACAACGCAAACAAAACGCCATTGTCGGCAACTTCTTAACTATGAAAAATCCGGCAACAGAAACGCGAAAGCGGCCAGATACGCGGATTTGATCCTTACGCGGGCACCCGCAACAACGACTACGCCGCGTCACCTGACGTTTATTGCTTCAACTGCTTACGCCACATTCCCTGCTCCATCATCGGCGCCAGAAATACATAATAGGGGCCGCGGTCCAGGTGCGCGAGCACGCCGTTATTATGAATCTGGCGCAAGTTGTAATCCACCATGGTATAACCAAGACCCACATGACCAAAATCGCTGGACTCCCATTCGATGTGCACATAATATTGGGTCGGCGTTTGCGGCGGGATAGGCGGGCTACTATGCACCTTGTCACCGTAGTTGGTGTTGTAGGGCGGCGGATTGGCGCCCAGCGTCGCCTTGAGGCTGCCCTCCGGATCAAACTGGAATGAGCCTATCGCCGACACGCCGAATTGCTTGAGCAACATCCAGCCGACCAAGCCAGGCACGTTGGCTCTCATCCAGCTCAGCGTTTCAACGACCCCCTGCTCGAACGCTGCTTCGTGACCCGCCATCACCCAGTGATCGCCCAGCACAATACTGCGCTGCGCGGCCAATGCGACTTTGGGTACCCGAATGTGAGCCGAAAACGCGTCGCCCAGAACCTCGGGCACATCAGTCAACGCCATGATCGAGGGCAGATCAGATTTGATCACCTCGTAATACGGCTCCCACGGCCCTTCGATGACCATATCCAGACAATGGTGGCATAGCTCATAAATGGTATCGAAGTTATCAAAGTGCATCTGTTCATGCGACTGCACATCCTTCCACACCGTATATTGATACATACCGATAGGATTAAGTGTTTCGCGCATGTCAACCGCGCCACCACCGTAACGACCGGCCATAGGATGGATACCGGTCTGGATAAGTTGTTCGAAACCCAGAAAACCCGGATGCGAAGCCGTCGTAATGCAGACTTTAGGCCCGACTTTCATCATCGTTTCAAAACTTTCTGGCCGGTTGGCAACTTTCGCCACATTAATGGCGATAATAGGATTTTTATTGCTCATGAGTAACGCTCCATTTCAATTATGGGGGGGACTGATTATTCGAATTCGCCTACCCCCACGAAGGCAGGGATACCGAATAAATCAGCGGGTTCTTGGCAATGCTGCAAAAAAAAACAACGAATACGAGACGCAGATGGCCTCACGGTTCTTTTCTCATCCAGGTTAATGCGGAGCAACCCCTGCCTCGACAGGCGACACGGGATGTTCTGTTTGCGCAACGGTGACGATCACGCGCTGTAAAAATTCCTGCGCCGCCGGGTCACGCAACAAGTGAATCAGGCCGATCAGGCCGCCCTTCGCCGAAGCGGAATTCGCAACCTGCGCCGCAGACTGTTGCCAGGCCCGCGCCAGATCGTTCAAGGTTTTGAGCATGGCAGGCAGCCCTGAAGTGGCTGCCACGCCGCCCAGCCCTTGTATGGCTCCCACTGCCAGACCATCCCAGTCGCCAGTCCGGGCAATATCCGCCAACAGCGCCGACACGTCGCGCATACGCGCGAATGTGCCGTCGCGATGCAGCGCGCTCATGGTATCGAGCGTATCTGCAAGCAACTCCGGCAAGTCGTGGCGCTCAAACATCTGGCCGGCATTTTGCAGGGCGACGGTCAAAGGTTGCGCGAGTTCTGGCCGCCACGCTTCCGAGAGACGCGCGCCTATTTCGCCGAGTAACATCAAACCGCCTATCTGTCGCGGGTTCAACCCTTGCGCCGCAGCAAGCGGATCCGTCATATTTTGTGTCTGGTCCGGTACAGAAAATTCATCCATAGTCGATCTCCTTATATTACGGAAAGAAATGGCGCCAAGACTTTAAATCAAGCGAACAGCTTTTCGCCCACCAGTTGCGAGAAATTCAGGCCCCAGTCGGGCATCTTGCCCTTGTTGCGGAAAAACAGGTTTTTGTACTGCATCTTGAGCAGAAACTGGGCATGCCCCATTTTCAGCACTTGCTCATTACCGCCGAACCAGGAATTGGAGCGAATATAAAAGGCCTGGCTGCCACCCATGTCGCCGATGCAATACACCACAGGCGCAAGCTCCTCATCTGCCTCTTCAGCGCTCATGCGACCCAGGTCTTTTGCGATCTGACGCGCCACGATGGTGCATTGCTGATGCCCGATCGCGCCGAGCTTGGGGACCGTAATAGCCGCAACATCGCCAGCCGCGAACACTTCGGGATATTTTGGGTTACGCATCAGCGTATTGGTAACGATGAAACCCTCGCTGTCGCTAATCGGCAAACCCTTGAGAAACTCGTGCGACACCCAGTCCGGAAACAGGATTTTCATTTCAGCGGCAACGGTCTGACCGTTGGCGAACTCAACCCCTTCCTCGGTCACGCGCTTGATATCGCCGGTCTTGTTAAGGTAATTAAAGCCCATGCCCGAGGCGATGTTAAGCAGTTTACCCACCACCTCCTCGCCGGCATCTTCGGCAATAAGATTGCCCGGCGTAGTCACAGTAATTTGCTTAGGGCCGCCTTTGCCATGTTTTTTCATCCAGCTAGCCAGAGCCAGAATCACTTCCACCGGCGGTCCTTCGCAGGCCGCATCGGCACGGGGGAAAGGATGATCACCATACAGCTTGATATCATTGGTGCCATCCCCCTGATGAAACAGCGCAGATCCCACGACTACCGGGCCGCCCTTGTATTCATGATGCAGAAAGTGGCGCAATTTGTTACCGTAGTAAAAATCGGTAAGCGTATGTCCGTATTGCGC
>DAICZK010000045.1 GCA_027311185.1 Sulfuriferula sp. | reverse complement strand
GTTTTATAATGCGCCAGACGTATTGCGGGGAGATGGCGGGGATGCGGACATGACAGAGCGAAATGAGTTATTGGTGGCAGCAAGGGATACGTTTATTGCTGCGTGTCTGGACGCGTTCGACCAGTTTCTCCCGCAAACGATGGAAACGGCCTTCGCCTGGGCGGAAAACAGCCGTTCTTCATTGGAGCAAAGTCATTATCTGACCGTGCGCGGCGTGTTGCGCGAGCGGCATGCCGAACTCAGGCTGCATTTGCATCGCAGCCTGGAGAAGCTGCTGCACCGCAGTCTGCAAACCGCCTACAGCACCTTCCGCCCGGCTTTTTCACTGGCTGGATACGATGGCGCATTGTCGCTGGTCGAAACTTCGGCCTTTGAGGGCGAATTGCGCCTGGTCGCGTTTACCGACCGTTTCCGTAATGAGGCGGCGGAACAACTACGCGATTTGAATATCCGCATAGCGTTGTTGTTTGAACAGGATGAGGTCAAGGAGCGCGAAGGGCCATACCGCCCCTATCTGGTTTCGCGTGCGCTGGCCGACGCCTCCGACAGCATGGGTTTGCCCAAAGAGTTGGCCGATGTGTTGACGCAACTGCTGGCGCAAAGCACCGAAGAGGCGATCGACGGCATTTACGCCAGCGTGAACAGTTTTCTTGCAAAAAACGGCTTAGCCGCTGAACTGCCGCTGCGCATCAAAAAAAAGCCTGAGCAGGTGAAATCGCGCGATGAACGCGGCGCAGACGAAGCAAGCGAATCCCGCTTCGATGATGCTGCCAGTTCCCATGCGCTGCGTCCCGCTCCGTCGCAGGGTGGGGGCGCGGAAAACTTCGGCAATCCGCGCGCAGCGGCGGCGATATCGGAACAGAGCGTTGAACAGTTTTTGCAAGCGATTAAAAACAGCGTGGATATCGCGGCCAGGCAACAGGCCTCCCGATTTGAGGCGAATCCAGCCGCTGGCGTGGCAGAGCAGGCAAGCCCCGATGACGCGGGGGCGTGGTCTGCCGACAGCAGCGTTGCAGGCTCGCATGAACAGAAGATCAATCAGTTGTTCGAGCAAGTGAGGCGTTACCGCGAAGCGATCTCTGGTTTTGCGGGTATGGCGGACGGTGTTGGCGGCGGCGCCGAGGGCGATGGCAGAAACGGCGCGCCGCTGGAGGCAGACTCTGGCTTGGCGCAGCCGCGTAGCGCCGGCGCGGCAAAATCAGGATGGTTAAGCGGAGTGCGCAAGGTCGGAGAGGCGCTGCGAAACTTTCTTGGCGCCGGGGCGCAGGGCAGCCGTCCACGCAGAGGCCAGGCTTATGCGCCGCCGGATGTACCGCGAGCATTGACAGTAGAACTCACGCAATCGATTGATGCGCTGCTGCGGGCGCAAGCGCCGGATGGAGCGGATGTTCTGGGCAGCGACGGCGAGATGCGTAACCTGATCCTGGAGCAGCGCTCCCACCTCGGCGAGCAAACCGAAAAAATCGACGAGCAGATGACGATTGATGTCGTCGCCATGCTGTTCGAATTCATCCTGCGCGACACGCAGGTGCCGGCAGAGGTGCGGGCACAGTTGGGCAGACTGCAGTTCCTGGTATTGAAACTGGCGTTGCGCGACCCCAATCTGCTGACGCAGAAGTGGCATCCCGCGCGCGTATTGATCAATCGCGTCGGTTCGATTTCCATCGGTTTGAAGCAAATCGATCCGGCCAGCGTCCGGGTCAGCGCGCAAATCAGTGCCATGGTGGAAAACTTGCTGGCCGAACAGGCCATGGATATGAATGCATTCATCACGGTGTTTGCGCGTTTGCTCGACGATTTCGATGAATTCGTTGCAGCCGAGCTGCGCAGCAAGGATGATAAATTAGACCGCGCGGTGCAGGCGATGGAAAGCGCGCAGAGCCGGACGTTACGGTTTGCGCAGATTTCGGCACAGATGGCGGATATATTGTCGGGCCTCACGCTCGATACTTTTTTGCACGATTTTCTGACCGACGCCTGGGTGCAGGTCATAGAGCATGCGGAAGGCGTCGGCATGGAGCATGCCAATCGGTTCCGCGCTCTGGTACCGGACCTGATATGGAGCATTGCGCCCAAGGCCGACGAGTTCGATCGCGAGGCGATGTCAGCGATATTGCCGCTCATGATCAGCACCCTGCGCGAGGGACTGGCGTTGATTGCGTGGCCGCAAGGGCGGCAGCAGGAGGTCCTCGGCTGGCTGTTCGACGCACATACGCGCGCCTTGCGCTCGATTAACGAATCGTTCCAGATTCCGTCTTTGCCCTTGATGCACGACACCTTTGAGCGCCTGGTCAAGAATATACCGCTCAAGCAGGAGCAGGCGACGGAGAGTGAGCGCCGCAGCGCCGAAAAAGTGCTGGTCGACGCCGCAATCCGGCGCCTGGATACAGACATACAATCGCTCGACAACTATTTCGACGAGCAGGAGACCGCCGATGCCAACGCTGGGGCGGCTGAGAGCCCGGTCGCGCCGACGGCCGAAGCGCAAGTGCGGCTCGACGAGGTGATTGCCGACCGTCTGCATCATGGTATCCTGATCGAGATCCGGCTAGACAAAACGCCCGCCCGCGCCCGTTTGAGCTGGATCAGCGACGATGCGTCCAACCTGATATTGACGCTGGACGACGAGCGCAAGCCGGTACTGATGAGCCTGCGCGTGTTCCGCCGGCTGCTGGCGCGCGAACGCGTGCAGTTTATCGAGGTTCAGCCGTTGTTCGAGCGGGCCATAAAATCGTTGCTCGATTCGGCCGAGCACATGGACATCGAGTCGGCCGCGCCGGTAGCTTCATAACTCGAATCCGATTACCCGTACGGCGCCTTCGGCTATGTCTCGCAGCCAGGACGGTTCGTGCGGTCGATAGGCGGCGGATTCCTGGGCGAGAGTCCGGTGCCACTGCGCGAGCCATTCGATTTCGGCGGGACCATAAAAGGCGGTCATGGCTTCGTAATTCAAAAACAGGCTGCGCCCGTCGAGATTGACGGAACCGCATAATCCCAGCACTTTGTCGATAACGACCATCTTTGCATGCACCATGCCCGGATGCAGCAGCACGTTCGCCCCGGCCTCGGCCATCGTGCGCAACGCCCTGCCTCGCGCCAGATCGGGTAGAACGTGATTGGAACTCTGCGGAACGACCAGGGTGATCTCGACGCCGCGCCGCGCGGCCATGCACCATGCTTCGAGCAGGGTCTCGTTGGGTACAAAATACGGCGTGACCGCCAGTATTCGCGTCTGCGCCTGATAGGCCGCGGTCAGCAACAAATTATAGATGGTGTCGTCGGCATGATCCGGGCCGCTGGGTATCCACTGGGCGAGAATGTCCCCAGCCGATGCCAGGTCGTCGAACGCGGGCGTTGCCGGCGCCTCGCCTCGACCGCTGGCGAAGCGCCAGTCGCGTTCGAACTGGCCTCGCGCCTGCATCGCCACGGGGCCGTCGATCATGAAGCTAAGATCGACCCAGGCCGGGCGGTCGGGCCGGCTGAAAAAATATTCGTCGGCGAAGTTGCGCCCGCCGCTCCATAAATGCAGGCGATCTGCCAGGACCAGCTTGCGGTGGTTACGCAGATTGGCGCGCCCCCGCGTCGGATTGTGCAGGATGGGCATGAAGCGGCGAACTTGCGCCCCGGCCGCTTCGAGTCGGCGGATCTGCTCGCGCGGCGTATTCATGCTTCCAAATGCGTCGATCAGCAAGCGCACTGTCACGCCATTCTCGGCCCGCGCAACCAGTTGGTCGGTAATTTGGCGACCGGTCTCGTCGCCGCCGAGTATGAAGACGCACACATCAAGTTCTTTTTGCGCCGCGCCAATCAGCCCCGTCAACGCCCGCCACGACTCGTCGCCGTTCTTGTGCAGCCGCACTGCGGCATTGCGCGTAGGCGGTGCTATATTCATCACTTCGAGCAGATTAGTTGCCCAGGACGGCGCGCCCGGATCGAGAAAACTGTTCGCAAGCTGTGCCGGGCGGTGCGCCGGCCGCGTGAATTTGCGGGTGCCGAAAAGCAGGAAAAGCGGAATGCCGACATAAGGAAACGCGATGATAGAGAGCACCCACGCGAACGCCACGGAAGGTCGCCGGCGGTGCTTGGCGATGCGCGTTACGAGCAGGTAAATCAGCAACCCCGCGATAATGGAAACGCTTTCTATCAGTGACGATAGCGATATTTCCGACAGCGTTATCATCGATAAAATCCTGCGGTAGCGGGCATGGTCGTCTTTTTTTTCGGGCCGTGAACAAGTGAAAGCGATGCGCCAGTGTTGCTCGTGGGTAGCGACAGCCTCTGTCGGGGACGGGCAGCGAGAACTGGCGATACGCGCTATCTTACAGTATTCGTCGTCGAGTCGTTTAACGAATACGAACGGCATGCCACACTGACTGCAGCGCCTTGATGTCTGTCTGAAATGATATATTGCGTATATCCTGTAGGACAGTGATCTTGGATTGTGCGTGTCAGCGGATATCAGGGATCGGGAAACAGACCTTATTTTGGAAGGCGGGAAGCAACCATGGATGTAGCAGCGCAAAGAATGCGGCAGTGATGACAATGACCAATCTACTGCAACGGCGCATAAGACAGCTTAACGCCCGGCACCGCTTCGCCCTGGCGTGCGTCACGGGCGTGGCAGCCTATTTCCTGCTGTCCCCTTTTACGCTGTTTGCCACGCGCGGCATCGCCAGCTGGGATGCGGCGGCGGGAATTTATCTCTTGCTTGCGTGGATAACGATGGCGGGCGCCGATGCGCAGACCACCCGCTCCAGCACCGTTAAGGGTCAAAGCAGCAGGGCGATACTGCTGCTGGTATTGGGCGCAGCCTGCGTCAGCATCGCCGCGCTGGCATTCATGTACAAAAGCGGCCATGGATTGCCCGCCTGGAAAAAAGCACTGCACTTCGCGCTGTCGTTCCTCGCCCTGGCGTTTTCCTGGCTGCTGGTGCATACCCGCTTCGCTTTTCACTACGCCCATCGTTATTACGCGGGCGGCAGGGGAGCGCGCGCGACAGAAACTGGCGGGCTGGCCTTTCCCGGTCAGCGGGAACCGGATTATCTCGATTTTGCTTATTTTTCCTTCGTCATCGGCATGACCTCGCAAGTATCCGATATAGCAGTCACTTCCCGTACCATGCGGCGTCTGGCGCTGGCTCATGGCGTGCTGTCCTTCGGTTTTAATGTTGCCGTGCTTGCGCTGAGCGTCAATCTCCTGGCCGGGATGATCTGACGTCCCGGTCTCGGCGTCCGAACGGGCGCCGAGACTGAAGAAGGGTTCCGCTGCGTGATCAGTAATTGTACGCGAGCATAAGCCAGGTTTTCTGCGTGTCGACGTTGGGTGCCAAGGTGCCGGGGAAGTTGCCGCCAGCGCCGTCGCTGGCCCGATAGCTGGCGAAGATCAGGCTGACGAGCAGATGTTTGTCGAGCGGGTAGGCGGCAGACGCATCCCATTCCGAACCGAAGTGGACGCTGTTATAGTCTGCATGGTAATCGCGGTAGGTCGTTAACAGCTGGACTTTGGCGAGTGTCCCGCCCACCGTGGCGTAGAGATCCCTGAGTCCCGTTCCCGGCGTGACCAGAAACATGTCGGCCCAGCCACTGAAGGAATGTTTGGTAGCAAGCGGGGTTTGCAGACCGTAAGTGCCGTTGCTGTTGCTACCCAACACTTCATAGTCCAGCCGCGCGTAAATATCGCCGAAACCGACCCCGCCGCCGAAATGCATGTAATCGGCATCTATGCCACTTCTGCCGCCTGCATAGCCGCGTTGCTTTGCATATTCGGCGGTGTAGAGCAATTTGACGCGGCTGTCCAGAGGGGCAGAGCCGTCTGCGCGCAAGCCAGCCGTGCTGTCGGAAATATTGCTGGGCGCATTGGCCGGGACGCTCAGATCCTGGTAAAAATAATCATACGCCACGAGGTCGGTATCCTTGACCGGCGTGTAGTCGGCATGCAGCAGATCGACGCGCACAGGTTGCAGATTGCTGCCTACCGGCGTTTCGGCGTTGGCGTAGCTGGCGTTGGTGTGAATGATATGAGAAGCGAATAACGCCGTTTTGGGCAGGCTGTTGTTGATGACGGTGAAGCCGTCGAACGTCTGCATGTTCTGGCGGAAATCGACGTTGCCGACAAAACGCGCGTTGTCCAGTATGATGATCTGGCGCCCGAGCTTGGCCTGGGTATCGGGTATGCCCGCGTAGCTCAGAAACGCCTGATTGACCGCCGAGCGGGCTGGATCGGCAACTACCGGATAGGCTGTGCGGCCATTGGCCGTGCTGTTGTAATCCGCGGCGCCAAGATTGGCTACGTTGATGAATTGCAGCATGGCGCCGAAATCGTCCACGGGCTTGATGCTGTAACCGAGCAGGGTGCGCATGGTAAATGCGCTCGCGTCGTTAGGTTTGCCGTTCTGTTGCACGAATTCGTAGCGCGGACGCAATTGCAGGTCGGGCGTGCCGCCTTCAATCGCATCGGAAAGCCAATCGGCATGCGCCGACATGCTGCCGGATGCGATCAGTGCGGCGCCAAGCAACGATTGACGAATACGGCTGCCAGATTGAATGTTCATCATGGTGTGCGAGCTCCTTGTTGTTAGTGTGAGGGTGAACTGGTTGAACGGATCATGCTAATTGCAGAGCAGGTTGCTTTTTCGCAGGTAGCGAATCGGCAGGCGGTTCGTCGTTTGCCTCGCCGGGCCGGACTTGCGGCGGGTGGCGCGGGTCGCTGTCTCTGGCGGGCGCGAGCGCCAGATCGCGCGAGCGGCTGACCAGAAAATCGACCAGGTGGTTGCGAATGCGGTAGTACTGCGGATTTTTGTGCATATCGCTGCGCGCGCGGTTGCGCGGCAGGGTGTTGATCACGATTTCGGCAATCCTGGCGCGTGGACCGTTGGTCATCAGTATGATTCGGTCCGACAGCAAGATGGCTTCATCGACATCGTGGGTAATCATGAACACGGTCTGCCCGGTAACGGCGCATATCTTGAGCAGCTCGTCCTGTATTGTGCCGCGGGTTAACGCATCGAGCGCGCCGAAAGGTTCGTCGAGCAGCAACATCTTGGGCTGAATGGAGAAAGCGCGCGCGATGCCGACGCGCTGTTTCATACCGCCCGACAACGCGGACGGATTTTTGTGTTCCGAGCCGTTGAGACCGACCAGGTCGACGAAACGCTGGCAATGGCTGTCGAGTATTGCTCCCGACCAGTTCGGCCAACGCGAGCGCACCGCAAATTCGATGTTCTTTCTGACCGACAGCCAGGGTAGCAGGGCGTGGCCTTGAAACACGACGCCGCGATCCAGGCTCGGGCCGACTACCTCGCGCCCATCCATGATCACCACCCCGGCGCTGGGTTGGTCCAGTCCTGCCAGGATATTGAGGATGGTCGACTTGCCGCAGCCGGAATGACCTATAATGCAGACGACTTCGCCCTTGCCGATGCTGAAATAGATGTCATCGAAGACCGCCGGCGGTGCCTCGCCGCGACGCGCGGGAAAAGTTCGGCTCAAGCCTTCTACGGTCAGAAAATCGCTGGACATGATTATGTGCTCTCAGTCTTCGTAGGCGACGAGCCGCGACAGCCCGCCGAATATCAGATCCAGCAACAGTCCGACCAGGCCGATCATGAGGACGGCGAACAGGACGTTGGTGAGACTGAGGTTATTCCACTCGTTCCAGACGAAGTAGCCGATGCCGGTGCCTCCCACCAGCATTTCCGCCGCCACGATGACCAGCCACGCAATTCCCATCGATATGCGCATCCCGATCAGGATGGTCGGAGCAGCAGCAGGCAGGATGACCCGCAATGCTGTACGCCATACCGACATTTCCAGTGTTTTTGCTACATTGAGCCAGTCGCGCTTGACCGTCGCCACGCCCCGGGCGGTATTGCTCAACATTGGCCACAGCGAGCAGATGAAGATTACGAAAATCGCCGAGGCCGAAGCATCCTTGATGGTGTAGAGCGCCAGCGGCATCCACGCCAGCGGCGAGATCGGTTTGAGCAGCTGGATATAAGGATTGAAGGCGCGCTGCATCAGTGGCGACATGCCGAGCACGAAACCCAGCGGGATGGCAAACAGCGCCGCCAGCGTAAACCCGGCCAGCACCCGCGCCAGCGAGTAGCCGAGCTCGATGCCGATACCCTTGTCGTTCGGGCCATGGTCGTAGAACGGATGGGCCAGTTGGCGACGGAAGGTGCGAGCGAACTCGGCCGGGGTGGGCATGCCCGATTTCGCCACTGAATTGCCGCCCATCAACGCCGTGTATTCCGGGTTTGCGCTGGCCGCTGGGGTGGCCTGCGGCAAGGTCGCCTGGTACCAGGCGAACACGAGCACGGCCAACAGGCCGAGCGACAGAATCAGTGCCTTGAAATCGAGTGATCGGGCCATGGTCATGTCTTCCTGATCTTGAACGACTGGAGATATTTCTCGGGTTTGGTCGAATCGAATGCCTTGCCCATGATCATGTATTGTGCGTAATTGCTGGCAGGCGACGGTAGTCCCATCTGCTTCAGGCGCTGGCGCGCATCGGTCGCGAGGAAGACCTTTTCCGCCACCTGCCGGTAATTGATTTCCCCCTTGAGATAGCCCCAGCGTTTGAGTTGCGTGAGCATCCAGACGGCCATCGACTGCCATGGAAACGGATCGAAGTCGATCCGGTCCGGGACGTTGCGTACATGACCCTGGCCATCGGCAAAATGCCCGGTCATCACCTGTTCGAGTACCGGAATGGGCTGGTTCAGATAATTTGCGGGCGCGATGGCCTGGATAATGTCGCCGCGGTTCTCCGGCTTGTGCGCGTAGTCGGTGGCGCTGGCGATGGCGCGGAACAGCGCGGCGTAGGTGTTGGGATATTTTTGTGTGAACTCCTGCGTTACGCCGAAAGCGCAGCACGGATGTCCGGCCCAGATATCGCGCGAGAGCGTGTGAATATAACCTACACCTTCGTATACGGCACGCTGATTGAAGGGTTCGGGGCCGAGAAAACCGTCTATGTTGCCGGCTCGCAGATTGGCGACCATATCGGGCGGGGACATGATGCGTAAAGCAACATCGTGGTCGGGGTCCAGTCCGTGTTCAGCGAGATAATAGCGCAGCAGCAGATTGTGCATGGAGTAATCGAACGGCAGACCGAATGTCAATCCCTTCCACTGCCGGGGGTCGAGTTGGTTCTTGTGTTTGACATGTAAGGTAATGGCCTGGCCATTGATATTTTCGATGGCTGCCACATTGACGGCTTTCGGCTCTGATCCCAATCCCGGGCTGATGGCAAGCGGCATGGGCGAGAGTATGTGCGAGACGTCGTATTCGCGGTCGAGTACCTTGTCGCGCACCACGGCCCAGCCTGCTGTTTTGAGCAGCGACACATTCAGGTCTTCGCGTGCATAGAAACCCATCGGCGCCGCCATGATGATGTGGGTTGCGCAACTGATGGGAACGAAACCGATTTTAAGCGCTGCTTTTTCCAGCGGCGCGCGGTCTGCGGCAAGCGCTTTGGCAGCGGCTAGCGGAAAAATAGTCGATATAGCCGCCGGTGCGGTGCCGGCGCCGACGGCGCGAATGAAATTGCGGCGGGTTTCGTTATGAGGAAACAGCGCGCGCATCAAGGTAGACTCGACCACCCGGCCGATTCGCGCGTCTTCGTCGCGCTCATGCTCGGGTTCGCTGCGGTGGCCTCCGCAAGTGCAGCCTTGGCCGGAGAGTGCGAAGTCTGGATCGAAAGGATCGTCAAAACTGGACATAAAAAGCTGCTCCGCAAAAAATGTGTTTATTGCCGTGGTCGCTGGGCAAACCATCTTGAATTAATCTCATGCTGCCCCGCGTACCGACAACTCCGCCAGGGCCAGCGTCGCTGCGTAATTCCGGTTTGTCCGACGCGATGGCGCTTGCACTGACCGTTTCTTATGTCGACAGTGGACAATCAGCAACAAACATGCCAGGCGCTGGGCGTGTGCTTTTGCGGCTTTGGGCGCGGCAAACGTGCGCTCAAGACAGAAGGGGCGGGCCTGTTGTGCGTACATTGTGTCGACACATTGTCGCCCGAAGCGTGATCGCCGTTGGGCTTCGCCTGAGCAACACCATTAGCTCCCTGAGTTGGCGCTGATCCCGCACTATTAAATGGCTCGTCATGACAACAGCAGGGTGTATGGCACCGAAAGAGGAGGTTTTTATATCGGCACGCACCAATTCGTTGCACGCATTTTCGATATTCGATGCAAAGATAGCCGCCGCGTTGTATTCGGCACCGAATCGGATTTGCCAGGCGGTGCGACGCGGACAGATAGCGGCGCGGGAGAAACCCAGTGCATCGCGGGAGCGAGCTACCGCTTGTCGCGCAAATTGTTAACAATGTGTCTACTTGATGACGTTTTGAAAATGCGCCAATGCATTCTAATTACTAATTTATAATCATTGTGTTGCGTATATAAATAGGGTTTGGCACAAGGCTTGCTGATAAAGGTTTGCCATGAAGGTACACTCTGTTTACCTTACCTAACCCGGATTTTGCATAAATTGACGC
>DAICZK010000044.1 GCA_027311185.1 Sulfuriferula sp. | reverse complement strand
GGGGAGCGCTGTGCGGCGACATCCAACCGCAACTTCGAAGGCCGCCAGGGGCAGGGCGGACGTACGCATTTGGTAAGTCCGGCGATGGCTGCGGCAGCGGCGCTGGCCGGGCATTTTGTTGATGTACGCAATTTTTGAAAGGGATAGGTATGCGCGTTTTAATGTTATTGGTAACGGCGTTGGTTTTTGTGAATCTGGCTGGCTGCCATACCATGCAGGGATTTGGCGAGGACTTGCAGCAGGTGGGCGGTTCCATACAGCAGAAGGCGACGAAATAATGCGCGCCTTTACGCGGCTGGAGGGCCTGGTCGTGCCGCTTGATCGCGCCAATGTCGATACTGACGCGATCATCCCCAAACAGTTCCTTAAATCCATACAGCGCAGCGGCTTCGGACCCAACTTGTTCGACGAATGGCGTTATCTGGATCACGGCGAACCGGGCGAGGATTGCAGCCACCGCCCCCTGAACCCAGAATTCGTGTTGAATCAGCCGCGCTACCGGGGGGCCCAGGTATTGCTGGTGCGCGAAAATTTCGGTTGTGGGTCGAGCCGCGAGCATGCCCCCTGGGCGCTGGAGGATTTCGGCATACGCGCGATCATCGCGCCGAGTTTTGCGGATATTTTTTATAATAACTGTTTCAAGAACGGTTTGCTGCCTATCGTGCTTGATACGGCGACGATCGACCGGTTATTTGCCGACACCATTGCGCAGCCGGGCTACAGCCTGCAAATCGATTTGCAGCAGCAGTCGGTAATGGCGCCTGGCGGCGCGAGCTATGCGTTCACGCTTGACGAACACCGCAAATACTGTCTGATGAACGGTCTGGACGACATCGGTCTGACCTTGCAGCATGTGAATCAGATCCGCGCCTATGAAGCGCAGCGCCGATTGGCTGCTCCGTGGCTGTTCAATTGATCCGGTCTTTATATTATTAGCGCGCATGCGGTAGAAAGAAAAACATGAAAATAGCCATTTTGCCCGGCGACGGGATAGGCCCGGAAGTGATAGCCCAGGCTGTCAAAGTGTTGCAGGCCTTGTCCGCCGACGGGCTGGAAATCGACCTCGACTACGCGGCTATCGGGGGCGCGGGCTACGATGCTGCGGGTGACCCCTTGCCAGCCGCAACCCTGGCGCTCGCGCGCAACGCCGACGCCATATTGCTCGGTGCGGTAGGAGGGTATCAGTATGACGCGCTACCGCGCCCCATGCGCCCCGAGCAGGGTTTGCTACGGATACGCAAGGAACTGAATCTGTTTGCTAATTTGCGCCCGGCGCAGTTGTATCCCGAGCTGGCGGATGCCTCCACCCTCAAGCCGGAGGTCGTCTCAGGCCTGGACTTGATGATCGTGCGCGAGTTGACCGGAGATTTGTATTTCGGTCAGCCGCGCGGCATTCAGGTCAACGCCGCTGGCGAGCGCGAAGCTTATAACACCATGCGCTATAGCGAGTCGGAAGTGCGTCGCGTGGCGCACATCGGCTTTCAGATCGCGATGAAACGAGGCAGAAAACTCTGTTCGGTGGAAAAGGCCAACGTACTGGAAACCAGCGAACTATGGCGCGAAGTCGTTGTTGAGACGGCCCGGCAATACCCGGAGGTTGAGCTCTCGCACATGTATGTCGATAATGCCGCGATGCAGCTGGTGCGCAATCCCAAGCAGTTCGACGTGATTTTGACAGGTAATATCTTCGGCGACATTTTGTCGGACGAAGCTTCCATGCTGACCGGCTCCATCGGTATGCTGGGCTCGGCTTCGCTGGACGAAAATCGCAAGGGCATGTACGAACCGATACACGGCTCGGCTCCCGACATTGCAGGACGGGATGTGGCCAACCCGCTCGCGACGATATTGTCGGCGGCCATGATGTTGCGCTACACCTTCGGTCGCGACGCAATTGCGGACCGCATTGAGCACGCTGTTAAAACGGCGATCACGCAGGGTTTGCGTACGGCGGACATTTATACCCCGGGCACCACCCGGGTCGGTTGCGCGGCGATGGGCGACGCAGTAGTGGCGGCGTTATGAGCGGCCGGCAATACGCTGCTACGGCGGAATAATAATCGGGATATCTGAAGCGAGGAACGCAAGATGATGCGAGTAGGTTTGGTGGGCTGGCGCGGCATGGTGGGTTCGGTATTGCTGCAGCGCATGCGCGAGGAGCGGGATTTCGACTTGTTCGAACCGGTATTTTTCACGACTTCGCAAATCGGCGGCACTGGGCCGGATATCGGGCGCGACACGGAGCCGCTGAAGGACGCTCGCGACATCGCTGAACTCAAAGTCATGGATGCGATTATTTCTACCCAGGGCGGCGATTATACGACTGAAATATTCGGCCCATTGCGCGCAGCTGGCTGGAAGGGCTACTGGATAGATGCGGCCTCTACCCGGCGCATGGAACCCGATAGCGTAATTATTCTCGATCCGGTGAACCGGCATGTCATCAAAGACGCGCTGGCCGCCGGCGGTAGAGATTTTATCGGCGGCAATTGCACGGTATCGCTGATGCTCATGGCGTTGGGCGGGCTGTTTCGGGAAAATCTGGTCGACTGGATCACGGCGATGACTTATCAGGCGGCGTCGGGCGCTGGCGCACAAAACATGCGCGAAATGCTCGCGCAAATGGGCAGGGTGCATGGTGGGGTGCAGGATTTGCTGGTTGACCCCGCTTCGGCGATATTGGATATCGATCGCGAAGTGGCGGGCATCCTACGCGCCGAGGACTTTCCTGCGGCGAATTTCGGCGTGCCGCTCGCTGGCAGCCTGATTCCGTGGATAGACAAGGACCTGGGTAACGGACAAAGCAAAGAAGAATGGAAAGCGCGCGCCGAGACCAATAAAATACTGGGCCTGGGCGCGGAGCAAGTCCCCATCGACGGTCTGTGCATACGCGTTGGCGCGATGCGCTGCCATAGTCAGGCATTAACCGTCAAACTCAAGCACGACGTGCCTCTGGACGAAATAGAAGAGATCGTCGCCGCGCATAACGAGTGGGTCAAGGTGGTTCCTAACCAGCGCGACGCGAGCATGAGCGAACTGACGCCTGCGGCCGTAACCGGCACCTTGACGGTGCCGGTCGGGCGGATGCGGAAACTGTATATGGGCGGCGAATATCTCTCTGCATTCACAGTAGGCGATCAGTTGTTATGGGGGGCCGCCGAACCTTTGCGCCGCATGTTACGCATTTTGCTGGACGCCTGATCGCCGCGCCAGCCTGGGGGACGGCTATTCGCGCCGCCGGAAGACCCATGCTTCGTCAGCGTGGCTCGCCACACGACATTCTAATCTTGCAAAACAGAAAATTTCGTATAATCTAAGTGTATTTCCTTTAACATTTTGCCGCAACTTGGTGATTTGATGGATAATAGCTAGGATTTTTCCAATTGGGATGTTAGAGTAGCCTCAAATGAGCGTATGGAACCGAATCGAATACGCTTTTAGTCGCGCGAATAGGTAAATTTATCTTCGATGTTGGCGCGGTGCCGATGTTTGCGAATCGTGCGCTGGGAGTGGAGCGGCGCGAGTATCTTGTGTTAAAAATGGCGGCAGATTCATCTTGTCTTGGCGGCAACAATAGAAATACCTGTTAGGCTATTGAAACAGAGGGGGTCGGTATAATGCATAAAAAGAAAATCGCGGCTTGCATTTCAGCTGCTGTATGGTTGTTGGCGCTATCGGCGACGGCGCAAAGCGCAGGTCTGGGCAAATTGTCCATAGACTCCGCATTGGGGCAGCCGCTACAGGCGGAAATTGACGTCATCGCCTCAGACCCGACCGAACTGGCCAATCTGCACGCGCGCCTCGCGGGGCCCGATGCATTTCACAATGCCAATCTGGATCTGACCAGTACGATCACCAACATCAAATTCGCTCTGGATAAAAAACCGGGCGGCGGCGTGGTGCTGAAGCTGACCACCAATCGCCCTGTCAACGACCCCTTCATCGATATGCTGGTCGAGCTCGATTGGGGCAACGGCCAGATGGTTCGCGAATATACCCTGCTACTAGATCCACCGGGCATGAAAAATACTGCCGGCGGCCAGAATTCTGGTAATCTTGTTCTAACCCCAGCCACGACCAATTCCGCCGCCGGTATCGCGCCGTCGATTCAGACCCAGTCGATGCCCGCCGCTAAAACCGGTTCGGCGTCGAGGGTGACCGGGCAACCAGTCAGGCCGGAGGCGTCGACCGAATCTGCGGCTGCCAACGCTAATGCCGCGTATCCCGCTGCGCCACAGGCCGTGGGGCCGATAAAACGCGGCGAGACGCTGAGCGAGATCGCAAAACGGACCAAGCCGGACGGCATCAGGCTGGAGCAAATGCTGGTAGGTTTGTATCGCAGTAACGAAAAAGCCTTTGACGGCAATATGAATCGCCTGAAAACGGGGCAGATTCTCCGGGTTCCGGGTAAAGACGAAGTGGCTGCCATCAGCGAGAGCGAGGCCGTGCGGGAGGTGCATTTGCAGACTGCCGACTGGAACAGCTATCGTCAGAAACTGGCTGGCGAAGTGGCGGCGGCGCCGGCGAAAGCAGGCAAGGGCACCGAGGCGAGCGGCAAGATCAATTCAGCAGTGGAAGACCGGGCCGCAGCGCTCAAGCCAGGCGAAGATGTGCTCAAGCTGTCGAAAGGTGCGATGCCGGGCCAGGGTAATAAATCCGCGACCGCCGTGGCCAACGCGGCCTTGCAGAAACAAATGGCGCAGGATGACGCTGCGGCCAAGCAAAAAGCGCTTCAGGAAGCCAATGATCGTGCCGCCGCGTTGGAGAAAAACAACCAGGCAATGCAGAAGTTACTCGCGCTTAAAAATCAGTCCATGGCCGAGGCGGCAAAAAATGCCGCCAAGCCCCGGCCCGTCAGCCATCCGCCAATAGTCAAGCCGCCTGTTGTTCAGGCGGGCTTCAAACCGGTAATGGTCAATGCCCAGCCCGATGCGTGGTATTCGACGATCAATCCGCTATATCTTGGCGCGGGTGCCGTGGGCATATTGCTGCTGGCGTTACTCGGTTTCATGAGCAAAAGCCGAAGCCGGCGTAATGGATTGTCCAAATTTGAAAACAGCATTTTAACCAATGTCGATACCAAATCCAGTACGGTGTATGGCGCACACGGCGGCACTACGGTCAATACCAACAACACCTCGTTTTTGACCGATTTCAGTCAATCCGGGCTGGGCACGCTGGATACGCACGAAGTTGATCCGATAGCCGAAGCCGAAGTGTATATGGCATACGGGCGCGATGAGCAGGCGGAAGAAATTCTCAAAGAAGCCATGATCAAGGATCCAGTGCGTCACGAGATCAAGCTTAAACTTCTGGAAATCTACGCAGCGCGCAATAATTTGCCGGCATTTGAAACCATTGCGACCGAATTATATTCAGCCTTGCACGGCGAACATACCCCGGTGTGGGAAAAAGCGGCAGAGTTGGGGCGTAAAATCGATCCCAAGAATCCATTATACGGCGGCCCATCTCTGGCGGCACCAGTGCAGGATGCTCATGAAGATGCTGTTGCTCCGGCGCTGCTCGCCGCTGCGGCAACCGATTTTGCAGTCGCAAGCGCGCCCGACAGGATTGCCGACGTTGAGCCGATGCCTGAAGACATTCCGCAGACGCCGACCGATTCCGCGCTGGATTTCCCTATGGCGATGGATTTCGATATAGAAATGACACCAGTGCATACGATTGCCAAAGCAGACGAGACTGCGCCGCAAGCAGGGGCGGGTGACGACTTTTTCAGCGCTGATTCTGCGCCGGCCCCTGCCGTTTTGCCTGACGACGAAGGGCTGGATTTTACTCCCGCGCAGGATACCGAAGCGGCGCATCATTTTATGCCGCAATCCGGCAACGAGATCGAGTTTGGTCACGACAAAGAAACGGGCACACAACCGCCCGCTGCTGCCGAAATTGAAGCCGCCGCCGCTCCCGAGATGAACCCGGATGAGTTCAGCGCGGACGACAGACTGAGTTTCGATTTCGATTTCGATCTCGATGAACACAAGGAAACGGCCCAGTCGGAACCGGCTTCGGGCGGCCAGCCGGACCACCCGGTCGAATCAGCCGAGGGGAAGATTACGCTCGACTTTTCGGGAATTGACCTGGACCTGAACGCCCCGATTACCGACGATGAGGAATTGAGCGAGGCGGAACAGGAGGTTAAAACCAAGTTTGAACTGGCGCAGGTTTATCAGGAAATGGGCGACCATGAAAACGCGCGCGAGATTCTGCAAGAAGTCATCGCCGAAGGCAACGAGCGGCAACAGGCCGGTGCGCGGGCGTTGCTGCAAACGCTGGGTTAATGAACCGCAGCGAACGCAGTCGCGTGCTCTGCCATCCAGCCACAGCGGTTATGCTGTGGCTGTTTTTTATGATTGCCGCATCATCGGTGGACGTGCGCGGCTTAACGGTTCTGAGTCTGTTGTTGTCGCTGGGATTTGCTCGTCGCACCGGCAAGCAGTTTCTGCGTTATGTCAGGCGCAGCCGCTGGCTGTTGCTGGTGTTGTTGTTAGTGCATGCTTACTCTTTGCCGGGAGCGCCGTGGCTGAGCCAGCTCGGCAGTTACGGCCCGAGCGAGGTGGGACTGCAGGCCGCCCTGGTGCAAACCTGGCGATTGTTACTGATTCTGGCGGCGCTCGCGGTGTTGATGACGCGCCTGACCCGGGAAGCGTTGCTCTGCGGGCTTTATAGGTTGTTTACGCCCGGGCGCTACGTGGGTATAGAGCCTGAACGCATCGCTGTGCGTATCTGGCTGACTCTGAGCTATGCCGAGGCGCTGATGCACGAGACCGGGCGTCTGTCGTTTCGCCAGCGCATCGAGCAGATGTTCAGTTTGCCGGCTGTTTCGATTGAACAGATGCAGCCGTTGGTGTTGCCCGAACAGGATTTTAACTGGGTTTATTATGCGTGCCTTTTGGCTGCAATGGCGGCGGGAATATGGTTAAAGCATCATTGAGCCGCATTGCGCTGGGCCTGGAATATAACGGCAGTGCGTTTTGCGGCTGGCAACACCAGACTCAGGGTTGCGGGGTGCAGGATGCGCTCGAACAGGCGTTATCTACGTTGGCCGGGCAAGCGATCGCCGTGGTCGCTGCGGGGCGCACGGACGCCGGCGTTCATGCAACCGGGCAGGTCGTGCATTTCGATACCGATGCCAAGCGGCCGCTGACTGCCTGGGTGCGAGGCGTGAACGCTTTTTTGCCCGATAGCGTGGCGGTATTATGGGCGCACCCGGTCAATGCGGAATTCCATGCGCGGTTTAGCGCGACGGCGCGCAGTTATCGTTACGTGCTGCTCAATCGTCCGGTGCGGTCGGCCTTGCATAGCGGCCAGATCGGATGGTATTGCGCGCCTTTGGACGTGGACAGCATGCGGCAGGCCGCCGCGTCGCTGGTCGGCGAGCACGACTTCAGTTCGTTTCGGGCGGCGGAATGTCAGGCGAAGTCACCGGTACGCAGGTTAAGATGGCTACAAGTGGTGCGGCAGGGGGAAAATATCCTGTTTGAATTGACGGCGAACGGTTTTTTGCACCATATGGTGCGCAACATTGTCGGCGCCCTGGTTTATGTCGGCGCGGGTAAATATCCTCCCGACTGGATTGCAGAATTGTTGCAGCAGCGTGACAGGACACGCGCGGCACCGACTTTTGCTGCGGCGGGTTTGCAACTCTGTCATGTCGCCTATGACGCGCACTGGGGTTTGCCGGTCAGCCCTGAGCCTTCGTGGACGGCGGGCGAGCCAAGTCAGCCCTGCGCAGCGGACGATGCCGGGCGCGTCATGATCACTCTGGAGCACTGCCATGGTGCGAACGCGTATTAAAATTTGTGGCTTTACTCGAGTTGAGAGCGCGCTCCACGCCGCCCGGGCTGGGGCCGATGCGATCGGGCTGATCTTTCATCCGCCCAGCCCCCGTCATGTGGACCTAGCTCAGGCGCGAGCGATCGTGCAGGCCTTGCCCGCCTTTGTGACGAGTGTGGCGCTTTTTGTCGATGCCGCGCCTGAAGCCGTGCAAACCGTCATCGAACAGGTGCGGCCCGGCGTACTGCAATTTCACGGCGAGGAGTCGCCGGCCTATTGCCGACAATTCGGTTTGCCTTATATCAAGGCGGCGCGAGTACGAAACGGTTTGAATTTGGTACAATACGCGGCCCGATTCGATGACGCGCAAGGGCTGTTGCTCGATGCGTTTGTTGTTGGCGAAGCGGGCGGTACGGGTACGACTTTCGACTGGGCCCTGATTCCGCGAGTGTTGCCCTTGCCGTTGATATTGTCGGGCGGGTTGAATGTCGGCAATGTGGCGGCGGCTATCGGCCAGATCGGCCCCTGGGCCGTGGATGTGTCGAGTGGCGTCGAGAGCGGCAAGGGTATCAAGGATGCGGCCAAGGTCGAGCAATTTATCTCAGAGGTGAATAATGCGTGTAGGTGAGCTTCCGGACGAACGCGGGCATTTTGGCCCGTATGGCGGAATATTTGTTGCGGAAACCTTGATGGCGGCACTGGACGAATTGCGCCAGGAATATGAATCGGCTAGTGCGGATGCGGATTTTATGGCCGAGTTTCGTCGTGAGCTCAAGCATTATGTTGGCCGTCCGAGCCCGATTTATCACGCGCGGCACTGGTCTGCGCATTTGGGCGGTGCGCAAATCTATCTTAAGCGCGAAGATCTCAACCATACCGGCGCGCACAAAATCAACAATACGATAGGCCAGGCCCTGCTCGCGCGTCGCATGGGCAAAAAACGCGTCATCGCCGAGACTGGCGCCGGGCAGCACGGCGTTGCGACCGCTACGGTCGCGGCGCGTTACGGCATGGAATGCGTGGTGTATATGGGCGCGGAAGACGTCGCCCGGCAATCGCCGAATGTGTTTCGCATGAAATTGCTAGGCGCGACGGTAGTGCCGGTATCCTCCGGTTCGAAAACGCTCAAGGACGCTTTGAACGAAGCGATGCGCGACTGGGTCACTAACGTCAGTTCCACTTTTTATATCCTTGGCACGGCTGCGGGCCCGCATCCTTATCCCATGCTGGTGCGCGATTTTCAGGCTGTCATCGGCGAAGAGTGCCTGACCCAGATGCCGGAGCTGATAGCGCGCCAGCCCGATGCGGTGATTGCCTGCGTGGGCGGCGGCTCGAACGCGATAGGCATTTTCTATCCTTATCTGGCGCATGAGTTGGTTCGATTGATCGGTGTCGAGGCGGGCGGCGACGGCATCGCCACCGGACGCCACGCGGCACCGTTGTCAGCCGGTACGCCCGGCATACTGCACGGTTTTCGCAGTTACCTGATGCAGGACGAGCACGGCCAGATCATTGAAACGCATTCCATCTCCGCAGGTCTCGACTACCCTGGCGTGGGGCCCGAGCACGCCTGGCTCAAAGACAGCGGTCGTGCAGAATATGTCGCGATCAACGATGACGAGGCCATGCGCGCGTTTCACGACCTGTGCCGTTTCGAAGGCATCATTCCGGCCCTCGAATCGAGCCACGCACTGGCTCATGCCGCAAAAATGGCGCCCACTATGCGAGAGGATCAGGTGCTGCTGGTGAGTCTGTCCGGGCGCGGCGACAAGGACATCAATACCGTCGCGAAACTGGCCGGGATCGTGCTGTGAGCGCGATCGATTTTAATTATGATGGAACGTGTAAACGGTACCAGGACTATGAGCCGAATTAAAGAGACTTTCGCCAGGCTTGGCGCGCAACACAAAACCGCTCTCATCCCCTTTATTACTGCTGGTGATCCCGATGCGCAAATGACGGTGGAGATCTTGCATGGCTTGGTCGCGGCCGGGGCGGATATTATCGAGCTTGGAGTACCTTTTTCCGATCCGATGGCAGACGGGCCAGCGATACAGAGGGCGAACGAGCGCGCGTTGCAAAGGCATTTGAATTTGCAGGACGTATTGGCGATCGTGCTGGCGTTTCGCGCGACCAATGCGACGACGCCCATCGTCTTGATGGGCTATGCCAATCCGGTCGAGCACATGGGTTATGGCGCTTTTGCCCAAGCGGCTGCGATCGCGGGAGTGGATGGCGTGCTGTTGGTCGATCTGCCGCCGGAGGAGAGTGTCGCGGATATCATGGCGGCGGTCGGAATAGACACCATATTCCTGCTCTCGCCGACCACCTCGGACGCGCGCATCCGGCTGGTTGCGCAACGAGCCAGCGGTTTCGTCTATTATGTTTCGCTCAAGGGCGTAACGGGCTCGGCCAGTCTTGATATCGCGGAAGTGGCCCGCCGTATTCCGGCGATACGCGAGTCCTGCGATCTGCCTGTAGGCGTGGGTTTCGGCGTGCGCGACGCCGAGACGGCGGCGGCGATAGCGCAGTTCGCCGATGCGGTGGTAATAGGCAGCCGCATTGTAGAGGAAATAGAGCGTTCCCCACGGGAACAGATAGTGGCGAATCTGACGTCGTTTGTCGCAGGCGTGCGCGCGGCGATGGACGCGTCGCAATAGCACATCCTAAGGAAGCGCTGATTTAATCGAATTTCACGAGACGCAATTTGTAGATACTCTGTTCGGAGTCAAGCATTTTTCTGTATTTTTTGCGCTTTCCGGCTCATGCTGGAATAGCGTAAAAGC
>DAICZK010000043.1 GCA_027311185.1 Sulfuriferula sp. | reverse complement strand
AACCTGGCGCATCGGCCGGCGAAATCGAAAATCTGGTGGTCAAACCGCTGGAAGCCATCATGAATGCGCAATCTGGGGTAAAACACACTTTCGGTTATGCGGTGCCCGACTACGGCGTAGTGACGGTGCAGTTCGATGTCGGACAGGACCAGGAGCGCAGCCTGGTCAAGCTCTACAACCAGCTGATGCAAAACCTCGACAGCCTGCCTGCCGGCGCGCTGCAACCCATTGTCAAGCCGATCAACGTGGACGACGTGCCCATCCTGACCCTCACGCTGAGTTCCGACAGCCTCAGCGATTACCAGATACGTTATGTGGCGGCCCGGGTGCTGGAGCAGTTGCGTAACGTTCCCGGCGTATCGTTCACCCAACTGAGCGGCGGCGCGCAGCACGCAGTCAATATCTGGATCAACCCGAGCAAGCTTGCCGCCGCCGGGCTGAGCCTCAACCAGCTCGACCAGGCCTTGCGCGGCGCGAATGCTTCGCTGCCGCTGGGCAGGCTGGTCGACAACAACCGAGACCAGCCCTTGCGCCTGTCCGGCTTTATCGGCAATGTTCGCGAAGTCGGCAAAATCATCATCGGCGCACCTAAAGGCAAAGTCATATTTCTGAGCGATGTCGCACGGATTGAAGACGGCGCTGCCGAAACCGATGATGCCAGCCGCTTTGCCTTCGGCCCCGGCGCCACTCACGCGAGCTACCGCGGCGAAGCGCCTGCCGTTACCATCGCCATCGCCAAAAAGGCAGGCACCAACGCTGTCGTCGTGGCGAATGCCGTACTCAAGAAAGTCGAGTACCTTAAACGCGCGGCCATCCCGCAGGGCATCACGGTGAGCGTCACGCGCGACGACGGCGCCAAGGCCAACGACGCAGTCAACACGCTGATGGAACACCTCGGCATAGCCATCGCCTCGGTGGTCGTCATCCTGGTCATTTTCCTGGGCTGGCGCGAAGCGGCCATCGTCACGCTGACCGTACCGCTCATTCTGTTCGTGGTGCTGGTCGTCGGCTATATAGCCGGACAGACCATCAACCGCATCACCCTGTTCGCCCTCATCCTGTCGCTGGGCCTGCTCGTCGACGCGGCCATCGTAGTAGTGGAAAACATTCATCGCCACATGCATCAGGGCGGCGGCAAGGACTTCAAGGCAACGCTGGTCATCGCCACCAACGAAATCGGCAACCCCACCAACGTCGCCACCATTGCCGTCATTCTCGCGTTTATTCCAATGGCGTTCGTCACCGGGATGATGGGTCCTTTCATGCAACCCATCCCCTTTAACGTCCCGATCGCCATGATCGCGTCACTGCTCATCGCCTATATCGTCGTGCCCTGGGCGGCGAACCGCTGGCTGGCCGGGAAAGCCGCGCTTTCCCTGAGCCAGCAGCCCAGCCTCGAAGAACAATCGGGCAATCCGCACGACCCGCTGCATCGCGCTTATGTTGCCATTATTACCCCGTTCATCCGCCGCAGCGGCTCGCGCAATCTGTTATTCCTGGCAGTTCTGGGCTTACTGATCGCGGCGATGCTGCAACCCGCATGGCAGTTCATCCGCCCGTCGGGCATCAATGGCCCCCTGTCGGCGCTGGGCGTAGAACTCAAAATGTTGCCTAATGACAATACCAATACGTTTTTGCTGCAAATCGATACGCCCGCCGACAGCACGCTCGCGCAGACCGATCAGGTCAGCCGGGCCGTCGGCGATATATTGAGAAAAACGCGGTATGTGACGGACTATCAGACCTTCCTCGGCACCACCGCGCCGATTGATTTTGCCGCACTGGTGCGCGGCGACATACTCAAACGCGGCGACAATATCGCGCAGCTGCGGGTGAATCTCACCAGCAAACACGAGCGCTCCGTCTCTTCCCACCAAATCGTCCGCGATGTCGATGCCGCGCTGGCACCGGTTCGCCAAACCTACCCGACTGCCAGGATAAAACTCTACGAAACGCCTCCCGGACCGCCGGTGCAGGCGCAAATCCTGGCCGAACTGTACGGCCCTGACTACAACAAGCTGCGCGGCGCAGCGGCGCAAGTGGATCGCGACTTCGACCAGGTATATGGCATCATCAACGTCGACGATTCGGTCACCACTACGGTAGACTCTTTCGATATCAAAATCGACCGACAAAAAGCCGCCCTGTCCGGCATCGCGGTCGGCCAGGTCGCCAAGCTGCTGCACGATTATGTGTCCGGCTTCAACCTGGGCACGCTGCATACCGACGACAGCCGCGAACCGATAGACCTGACGGTGCGTCTGCCGCGCAGCCAGCGGCAAACGCCTGACCAGATTCTTGCCATCCCCGTCACCAGCGCGACCGGCCAGCAGATACCGCTCTCCGCCATTGCCACCGTGGTGCGCTCGACGCAAGACAAACCCATTTACGACCGCGACCAGCATCCCATGGTCATGGTTGGCGGCGAATTGCTCATATCCAGCCCCGTTTACGCAGTACTCGCGCTCGACAAAATGCTGGACGGAAAAAAACTGCCCAACGGAGTCACTTTCAAAACCGGCAATCTGGGTTTCGTGCAAGCGCAACCCGATGATCTGGTCAATTACCATCTGCTGTGGGGCGGAGAAATGCGCCTCACACTCGACGTGTTTCGCGATCTGGGTTCAGCATTCATCGTCGCGCTGGTATTTATTTACCTGATGCTAGTGGGCTATTACAAATCGTTCGTTATGCCGCTGATCGTTATGGGCGCGATTCCGCTGACCATGATCGGTGTTTTTCCTGGGCACTGGATCACTCACCAGGCGTTCACTGCCACCTCGATGATAGGCGTGATCGCGCTCGCCGGCGTCGTCGTGCGCAATTCGCTGTTGCTGATTGATTTTATCATCGATTACCGAGCCCGCGGTTACGGCCTGGAACAGGCAGTTATAGAGGCTGGCGCGGTCCGTTCCCGCCCTATCATGCTCACGGCGCTGGCCATCATCCTGGGCTCGGCCATCATGATTACCGACCCGGTATTCGGCGGCCTGGCGGTGTCCTTGATTTTCGGGACATTCGCCTCTACTATGCTAACCTTGATCGTCATCCCGTTGCTGTATTACCTGTGGGAGCGTCGCCTTGAAAAAGCAGTTTAACACCGCATATAGTATTTAATCCACCCACTAATCGAAGGAAGTATCATGTCAGTAGAACGCATCGTCCGTATCATCGCCGGGCTGTTTATCATGGTGTCGCTCGCTCTCGCTCACTTCACCGGCGAGGCTGATCTGTCCCATATCAGCTGGCTGTGGATGACAGCCTTCGTCGGCTTCAATCTGTTTCAAAGCGGCCTCACGCGCTTCTGTCCGATGGACATCATGCTCAAAAAAGCGGGTGCGAAATCCGGCTGCGGGTTGTGAGCGTATGTTGATTTTTATTCAACATAACATCTGGCTGGTCATCCTTGCCGCCGTCTCAGGGTTCATGCTGGTATTCCCCAGCCTGCGCGGCAAGATGGGCGGCATGCCGGAAGTCGATCCTGTCGGCGCGGTTCAGTTAATCAACCACGAAAACGCACTCGTCCTCGACGTACGCGAAACCAGCGAATTCGCCAGCGGCCATATCGCCAACGCTCGACACATCCCGCTCGGCCAATTGAGCGATAACGCAAAAACGCTGGAAAAATACAAGGATCAGACCATCGTCGTCAATTGCCGCTCCGGCAGTCGCTCGGCGGCGGCATGCAACACTTTAAGCAAGCTCGGATTCACCAAAGTCTACAATCTGAAAGGCGGCATCATGGCTTGGCAGCAAGCGCAAATGCCAACGGTAAAATAAATGCCAGAAGTCATCATGTACTGCACTGCTGTGTGCCCCTACTGCGTCATGGCCGAGCGCCTGCTGGCCAGCAAACAGGTTCAGGTCACCAAAATCCGGGTCGATCTGGACCTCGAGCGCCGCAACGAAATGATAGCTAAAACCCAGCGCCGCACCGTGCCGCAGATTTTCATCGGCGACACACATGTCGGCGGTTTCGACGATCTGTCTGCGCTGAACAGCAGTGGCGGACTCGACCCTTTGCTGGAAGGCTGAGCGCGGGAGGCCGCAGTCCGCCCTCTCGCGGCATCAACTTGAAATAGGCGAAACGCCTCCCATATCACGGTTATATCGTTTCTATACAGATCGGAAAATAAACCATGGTCGAACTCGTTTGCCCCAGTTGCTTTACCGTCAACCGCGTTCCCAACGAACGCCTGGACCAACAACCCAAGTGCGGGAAGTGTGGCGTACCGCTGCAACAAGGTCTGCCGGTCAACCTGGACACCGCCCAGTTCGATCGCTTTATCAACCGCAACGGTCTCCCTGTGCTTGTCGATTTCTGGGCCGACTGGTGCGGTCCATGCAAAATGATGGCGCCCGCTTTCAAGCAGAGCGCCGCAGAGATGGCATCCAAAGTCAGTTTTGCCAAAGTGGAAACCGAGGCCGAACAGTCGCTCGCTGCGCGCTACAATATCCGCAGCATCCCGACCCTCGTGCTGTTCAGGCAAGGAAAAGAAGTCGGCCGCATGTCGGGAGCGCTGGACGCCAACGGCATCACGCGCTGGCTGGGAACACAAGGCGTTTGACCGCTGTGCAGCGATAGCGCCTAGTCGCCCAGCATTTCCCGCGCATGCTGGCGCGTGGTGGGAGTGATGGTCACGCCGCCCAGCATACGCGCAATTTCGTCCACGCGGTCTGTAGCGGTCAGAGCGGCGATGTGGCTGACGACCTGATGGTCTCGCGTGACTTTGCTGACTTGCAGATGATGTTCGCCCACTGCGGCCACTTGTGGCAAATGCGTAATGCAGAGTATCTGCCGACTCTGCGCCAAGTCTTTGAGCAAGCGCCCGACTATCTCCGCTACCCCGCCGCCTATGCCGACGTCGACTTCATCGAATATCAGGGTAGGTACGCCGGCAACCTGGCTCACTGCCGTCTGCAGAGCCAGGCTGATGCGCGACAGTTCGCCCCCCGATGCCACTTTGGCCAACGACCGCGGGGCCACCCCGGCATGCGGCGTGACGAGAAACTCGACCTGTTCCAGGCCTTGCGCGCTGCCGTCCGCCAGTGGCATCAGCGCGACGCTGAACTGTCCCCCGGCCAACGCCAGCTGCTGCATGGTATTGCTCACATGCCGCTCCAGTGCAGCCGCTGCGGTGATACGTGCGGCACTAAGCTGCTGCGCGCTGTGCAGCCAGGCCGCACGCGCCGTTTTCACCTGCGCTTCGAGCCCTGCAAAATCCGCCGCGCCCGCCAGTTCGCCCAGGCGGCGCTGCGCCTGATCCAGCAAATCCGGCAGATCTTCTGCCTTGACCCGATATTTTCGCGCCGCATCGAGCACCTGGCCGATTCGCTGCTCGACTTCGGCCAACCGTGCGGGGTCGGCGTCGAGTTTGTCCGAATACTGTCGCAAAGCATGGCCAGCTTCCTGCAATTGCACGGCGGCCGACTCGATCAGATCCAGCGTCGCACCCAACCCGGCATCATATTCGACCAGGGCCGCTAGCCTTGCGCTCACGCTGTTGAGCAGCGATGATGCATTCGTCTCGCCTTCGGACAGCAAGTCTAGCGCAAAAACCACGCCGCCTCCCAGATTCACCGCGTTAGCCAGACGACTGTGTTCAGCCTGCAACGCCGCCCAGGCGTCGGTATCGAATTGCAGCGCGCGCAGTTCATCGACCTTCCACGACAGTTGCTCACGCAAGGCGGCCGCGGTGCCGAGATCGTGTCGCAGCGTCGCGAGCTGCTCGTCGCCTTTACGCCATTGCCGGAACTCGTCCGCCACCCGGCGCGCCAAGTCGGTTGCGGCGCCATAGCCATCGAGCAATTCGCGCTGTACAGATGCCTTGAGTAAAGACTGATGCGCGTGCTGGCCGTGGATATCGACCAGAAATTCACCCGCCTCGCGCAATTGCTGCGCACTCACCGCCCGGCCGTTGACGAAACAACGCGAACGGCCGCTACTGTCGATAACGCGGCGCAACAGGCAATTACCATCGTCGTCCAGTTCCTGCCCGGCAAGCCAGTCCTGCAGCGGCGGTAAGCCCGCAATATCGAATTCGGCGGTAATCTCCGCCCGCGATGCGCCAGTACGTACGACTCCGGCGTCGCCGCGTTCGCCGAGCGCCAGTGCCAGCGCATCGACCAATATCGATTTGCCCGCACCAGTCTCTCCCGTCAAAACAGTAAAACCCGGTTCGAACGACAGGTCGAGCACGTCGACAATCACGAAATCGCGCAAATTCAACTGGCGTAGCATTACAGTTTTTTTCCCCAGTACAGCTTTTCTCGCAGCGTACGATAATAGCTGTAGGTCTTGGGATGCAGAAGCCGGATCAATGAAGGCGCGCGCGTCACCCGGACGATATCGCCGACCTTGATGTCGCGCTGACTCTGGCCGTCGAAATGCACACGCGCGTCGGCGCCATACAGCAATTTCAATTCGACCACCGCGTGACTGTTAACCACGATCGGACGTGCCGACAGCGTGTGCGCACAGATGGGCACCATGATAAAGGCTTCCAGGCTGGGATGCAGAATCGGACCGCCTGCCGACAAGGCGTAAGCGGTAGATCCGGTCGGCGTGGCGATTACCAGACCGTCGGAACGCTGGCTATAGACGAATTCGCCGTCGACCTGCGTCTCGAACTCGACCAGGCGCCCGCTAGAGCCTTTGCTCACGACGACATCGTTGAAGGCGCACGCCGAAAAAATCGACTGTCCACAGCGCAAAATGGAAGCATTCAGCAATAAACGATTTTCGGCGACGAACTCGCCGGCGAGTATCTCGGCCAGACTCTCGAACATGCTATCGACCGGCACATCAGTGAGAAACCCCAGTCGCCCCTGATTCACGCCGACTAGCGGAACATCGTGACCGGCCAGCATGCGGGCGATGGACAACATCGTGCCGTCTCCGCCCACCACCACGACCAGATCCGCGCGTTGTCCGATCTCCGCCAACGCAGCCGTCGGATGATCAACCACCCCGAGCTGATCAGCGGTATTATGCGAGATCAATACCGCATAACCCAGACTGCGCAAAAAATCGGCCAGCTTGGGCAAATTGTCGCCCACTTCGGGGCTGTCATATTTGCCGACCAGGGCAACAGTTTTAAATAAATCGGGCATAATGCGATTATAGCGACGACATCAAGTGCTGGATATAGCGCATAGTGTTAAGTTTTTTTGTAAAATGGTAAATATGTTAACTGAACGCGCCCAAATTTTGTTAAAAACCTTGGTTGAACGCTATATCGCCGACGGCCAGCCGATAGGGTCGCAAACCTTGTCCCGGTATGCCACGCTCGATCTGAGTTCAGCATCGGTACGCAATGTCATGGCCGACCTCGAAGCGATGGGACTGGTAGCGAGTCCGCACCACTCGGCCGGGCGTATTCCCACAGTACAGGGCTACCGCGTATTCGTCGACCGCTTGATGACCATCAAACCGCTCGACGCGCTGCAGATCAACCAGCTCGAAGCCCAACTGCATACCGAAGACCCGCAGCGCGTTGTCGCGCAGGCGTCTCAACTGCTCTCGCAACTCACTCAGTTCGCCGGCGTGGTCATGATACCACGACGGCGCAACGCCGCATTCCAGCAACTCGAATTCATGCGGCTGGGCGAAAAACGCGTACTGCTGATCATCGTCACAACCAGCGGCGAAGTGCAAAACCGCGTTCTTGCCACCGAGCGCGCCTATAGCGCCAAGGAGCTTACGCAGGCGGCACAGTTGCTCAACCTGCATTACGCCGGAACGACTTTTAACACCGTGCGGCAACGCATGCGCAAGGAACTGCAAACCCTGCACCGGGACATCAACGAACTGATGCAGCTCGCCCTGACTACCAGCGCCGATGCGCTCGAACAGAAAAACGAAGATCTGGTGCTGTCCGGCGAACATAATCTGCTCAAAATCGACGCTTTCTCCAATATGGCGCGTGTCCGCCAATTATTTGATCTGTTCGAACAGAAGACCTCGCTGATACAACTGCTCGATTTGAGCCAGCAGGCGGAAGGCGTACAGATCTTTATCGGCAGCGAATCGGAAGTCAGCCCGCTGGACGAGTGCAGCGTGGTCACCGCACCGTATCAAGTCAATGGCGAGATCGTCGGCACCCTGGCCGTGGTCGGGCCAACACGCATGGTCTACGAACGCGTAGTACCCATCGTCGACATCACCGCCAAGCTGCTTTCCAACGCCTTATCCTTTAATTGAGTCGCCATGCCCCGCTATCAGATCGAACCGCCCCACCGCCACGACGCAACCGCCAAAACCGGCATCCTGCTGATAAATCTGGGTACGCCCGATGCGCCGACCCGGCTCGCGCTCAAACGCTACCTCAAACAATTCCTCTCCGACCCGCGCGTGGTCGAAATCCCGAGGCTGATCTGGTGGCTGATTTTAAACGTCATCATCCTGCAAACCCGCCCCGACCAGTCGGCCAAAAAATACGCGAGCATCTGGGATAACCGCGAAGGGTCGCCCCTGCGTTTCCACACCGAAAAACAGGCCAAACTGCTGCAAGGCTGGCTAGGCGAGCGCATCCAATCGCCCATAGTCGTGGATTACGCCATGAGCTACGGCAATCCCGCCGTTGCCAGCGCACTCACGCGCCTGGCCGGACTCGGTTGTGATCGCGTGCTGTGCATCCCGGCGTATCCGCAATACGCCGCCAGCAGCACCGCCTCGGCGCTCGATGCGGTATACCGGCACCTGCTGGGCCGGCGCAACATGCCCGCGTTGCGCACCGTGAAACACTATCACGACGATCCCGGCTATATCGCAGCGCTGGCCGCCAACGTCTACGAATACTGGATAAAAAATGGCCGCCCGGACCAGTTGATCATGAGCTTTCACGGCGTACCGCGCTACACGCTGGAAAAAGGCGATCCTTACTACTGCGAATGCCAGAAAACCGGACGCCTGCTGGCCGAAGCGCTAGGGCTGGCAGATGACCAGTACCGGATCACCTTCCAGTCCCGCTTCGGTCGCGCCGAATGGGTAAAACCTTACACTGCTGCCACGCTGACAGAACTGGGACGCGCCAAAACCCGCCGCGTCGACATCATTTGTCCCGGTTTTACCGCCGACTGTCTGGAAACCCTCGAAGAGATCGCAATGGAAGTCAAAACCGACTTCATCAAGGCGGGCGGCGGCGAGTTTCACTACATCCCGGCATTGAACGAAAGCAGCTTGTGGATAGACGCGCTGGGCAAAATTGCACTGGACAATCTGCATGGCTGGGTGAGTAACGAATGGGACGCCGACGCGCATAAGCAGGCGGGCGAACAAAGCCGCCAGCGCGCAATGGACTTGGGAGCGAAAACCTAACCCGAACGCAGCCGGCCCGATTGCGCGAAAGTGGATTACAGACTTTCGACGACGCCCTTCAATTTGGCGCGCACCTGGGTAGCAATACCGGCCAATTGCGGATTCTCGACGGCCATCATGGACGCAACGGGATCAACGGCCGAGATTTCCACTTTGCCGTCCGCGTGTTCCTGCACGACGACGTTGCAAGGCAGCATGGTGCCGATTTTATCTTCCGCCTTCAACGCCTCGTGCGCAAGCGTAGGGTTGCAGGCACCGAGGATTTTGTATTTCTTGAAATCCAGATTCAGTTTTTTCTTTAAAGTCGCCTGCACATCGATTTCCGTCAGAACGCCGAAGCCTTCCTGCTTGAGCGCTTCAGTCACCTTGGTAATGACTTCGTCGTAGGGTAGCGCCACGGTTTTACTAAAGTGATAAGTCATGCTTGCATCTCCTGTAAAATAATCGGACTTTCGTTTAAACGCGGAATTATAAGGTTACCGTATACACACCATACACAGTTTTAATGCTCTATGCTCGACTCCTCGGGCGAGGCCACTAAAGTCAAATGATTTTGAAATTGGAGACCCGAATACACATCTTCCAATGCCAGAAATACCCCGATCTGGGACAACTCAATGACCGCGCTCATTCCCTTAACATTCGCGAATTCCCATCCGCTCATGTCACGAGTATAAACATACACGGTTGGGGTATCTTGATAGACTAAAAGTATGTACTTGAGTGCATCGACTTTTTTGTACTCTTCCAGCTTAATCGTGCCGTCGAACATGCGCGTCGAATTCGACAGTACCTCTATAACCAGCACGGGCTGATCGGCCGCCAGTTGATCATCGAATTTTCCGCAATCGACAACGATATCCGGATAGCGGACATTTCCGCCAGGGATTTTAATAGCCATATCCGAACCGAACGGCTGACATGGCTTACCCTTCAATTGATTACCCAGAGCAAGTCCGATCGAAAATGTAATTTTATTGTGCCGCATGTTGGCCCCGGCCATCAAAACCGGCTCGCCATCAACTAACTCATGTTTTTTTTCCTGCCCGCCAAGCCAGTCAAAAAATTCATCCGCACTCATTTTCGTTCGCGCAACCGGTTGAGACATTTTTGCCGCTCCAACAAATCAAGAGAAACTCGCTCGAATAGCCTTGCTGTACAGCCGAATGGACCATTTTTGCCTCGCAAGACAGGACTGGCGTGGGAGCGTTCATCGCGGCTACGCCCCAGAAGACCTGAGCGCAGTCTATCGCAATGCCAGCCTCAAGACAATTATCCTGAAAACCGTAGTTGGATAAATTGATGCCTGCGTCTATCGCAGTGCGGGGCCAACGACCACGATACGGGATCGATTTGTGCGGCTGTTCTTGCCTAGAAATCTGTCGGCGTCAGCGCCTCAAAACCGGCAATGACATCGAATAGTTCCTCGTCTATCCCGTCC
>DAICZK010000042.1 GCA_027311185.1 Sulfuriferula sp. | reverse complement strand
TTCCCACCCCCCGTGCCGCCATTACCGGCAGCGCCGCCCGTCGCGACCAGACTGACGTTCAGTGCGCTCGCCCGTGTATCGGCCAGACTCAGCGATGAACTGGCGTTGCCGCCATTTCCAGCCAGGGCAAATCCGCTAGCACCCCCGCCGCTTCCGCCGTTGGCGGTCTGCGACAAATTCAAAGCGCCCGATGTGCTGCCCGACACGGCATTCGAAACGACAGAGGCCGCGCCGTCGCCCCCGGCCAGACCGCGATACCCGTTACCACCCCAACCGCCATTCTGCGTCACGGCGACGTTAACCGCGCCGCTGCCCGATGCGCCATAAGCCGTAGCGCTGGCCGCCCCGCCCATCCCGCCGGCAGATCCTTGTCCGTACCCGCCCGCTCCGCCATAAGCTGTGCTGTTTACGTCGACTGAGTTGTTCCCGCTGCCCGATGCGATGCGACGGGAACTCGCCGCTCCGCCCTTATTTCCGCTGTTCGTCACAGCGCTGTTCACAATGCCTCCGCCGCCCCTGCCGCCTTGCGCCATGCCATTCAGGGACACAGCGCCAACACCGCTCACATTGCCGCTGACGACAGCAATACCGGCATTGCCCGCCGTATTCGGGCCGCCACCGGCGCCGCCGGTAGCGTTCAGACTCACATCAAGAGCGCTTGCCCGAGTATCCGCCAGGGTCAGCGACGAACTCGCATTACCCCCGACAGCAGCCGCGCCCGAACTTAAATATCCCGTAAATCCGCCATTGCCGCCGTTAGCGGTCTGCGACAAATATAGAGCGCCCGTGGTACTGCCCGACACGGCATTGGACAGCGTCGACCCCGCGCCCGCACCGCCAACTTCCCCCCCTTCACCTGAACCGCCGTTCTGCGTCACGCTGACATTGACCTGCCCGCTGCCCGATGTGCCGCTCGCCGTGGCCGAGGCTCCGCCACCCGCGCCGCCGCCCGTTCCCACTCCGCCCATACCGCCTGTAGCTGTACTGTTCACTGTGACAGAGTTACTCCCGCTACTGGAACCGGTCAGATTTGAAATGGCTGATCCGCCCTGCTCACCCGAAGACTCGCCGATAGCGATACCTGTGCCGCCAGTAGCCGTTCCGGTCAACGACAAGTTGCCGACACTACTCACCGTGCCGCTGACCGTGCCTGCACCGTCGCCCGCACCGCCAGCAGCGTTCAGATTCATGGTCAGGCTGCTGGCCCGCGTGTCCGCCAAGGTCAGCGACGAACTCGCGTTTCCCCCAGGCGAACCCGGCACATCACCAAAAGCTGAATCCGCACCATTGCCGCCGTTGGCGGTCTGCGACAAATACAAAGCACCCGTGGTACTGCCCGACACGGCATTGGACAGCGTCGACCCTGCGCCAGAACCACTCTCTATGCCGCCACCACCCGCACCACCGCTCTGGATTACGTTGACATTAACCTGGCCGCTGCCCGACGTGCCGCTCGCCGTGGCCGTCGCCACGCCGCCCATGCCGCCGCCTCCCGGCGCCCCGCCGCCCGCACCGCCATACGCTGCGCTGGCCGCATTCGCCGACCCGGCGCCGCTCGCTGTAGCGCGCGCGCTGGAACTGGCCATACCTCCAGCCCCGCCGTCGCTACCGTTGCCGCCATCGCCGCCATAGGCGGTAGCGTTACTGATGGCTGGCCCGGATACGGGCGAAGTCGGCGCATTGACCACAGCGTTGCCGCCTGCTCCGCTATTCCCGAGACTGCCCCCCAGACTGAAACCATTCCCGCCATTGCCGCCATTGCCACCGTGGGCTGTTGCCGTGTTGGTGCTATCCGTGAGCGTGCCCGAAGTATCTGCCATGGCATTGCCGCCCGCAGTACCGTTACCTCCATTGGGACTGCCGGCCGTGCCGCTCGCGCCGTTGGTGCCTGTCACACCGGATACATTGAGCGTTGCCGCCGGGGATGGAGCAGCCGTTATCATCGCTATGAGGAACGGTAGCAATCGCAGCGCGGTGTTACCCCCATTTAGCGATTTGTTCGACAAAATCGCAGCTCTAATTAACCGATTCATGACTTCTCCTATAAGTAAAAAGTGCAAACGCGCCGATCAGTGGCCGACTCACGAATAGCCAGCCCAACGTAAAAAAACACGGGAACCTCCAAGAGGCTATGAAGAGGAGGAGGAAGCGCACGAAAATCCCGCTGATTTAATGCTGCGCCCATTTCCGCCCCCAATCTAATATTATCTTTTCTTTATTAATGCACAACTAACTATTACTTTAAATAATTTTTTACCGGATTCTGCCCGCGTTGCGGCCAATCCGGTTTTTCCTGTCACAACTCAAGCACCCGCTGAATCGTTCCTGATGAACGAGTTCCACGTCAAATACTCCAGGGCAAATGTCCCGGATATTCCAGCACTTGGTACTCAGGCCAAGCTACATTACATTAACAAATAAAACCTTCTGTACGATATTGCACGCAAGCCGATGGAACGCCCAAAATTATGGGGCGCGCGGGCTAAAGATTCGTTCAAGTGTCGCCGTTAAACAGCTTGTGCCAGACCGTTCTGTGCACGATGGATGATGCTTCGCGTTTAAACCATAAAGGAAAATACCATGTCAGCAATCGGTTCCATCTCTCCCCAAAGTAGCCCCGTACCTCCTTCAAGCAAGAAAGTATCGACCAGCCCTGCCACCGGCAAAGACGGTGACGGCGATCATGGCGTCGAACCAGCTGCTCAGAGCACTCCCGCCACTAGCGCGGCAATCCCGCCAGGACAACCTGGCGCGATCATCAACACTACTGCCTGAGCACTGCTCAGGAGGTCGACGGACGCTGCTATTGCGACAGCGCACCGGCCTGATTGAGCAATCTTCGGGCTTCCACCGGCACTTCCGACGCTGACAGCCCCACCGGCCCGGCACCTGACGCGAGCAGGCTATCTGCGGCTGCGCCATGCAGGTAGACGGCGAGTTGCAAGGCGACAAAGGGTTCCAGCTGCTGGGCCAACAGGGCAGCGACCATGCCGGTCAGAGCATCGCCCATCCCGGCGCTGGCTAGCCCTGGATTACCAGTGGGATTGACGCGCCACGCGCCGCCCGGTGCTGCGCAGATACTGTTTGCGCCCTTTAAAACGACCCGGGCGCGATAATGCTCGACCAGCCGCAACACTGCGGCGGTGCGATCTGCCTGCACAGCAGGGACATCGCAACCCAGCAGACGCGCGGCTTCGCCGGGATGAGGGGTCAGCAGGGTCGGGGCGGAGCGGTTTCGGGTCAGGCTTTTGAGATGCGGCGAGGCCGCAAGCAGATTGAGCGCGTCGGCATCGAGCACGAGAACAGCAGTGCTTTGCAATGCAGCGGCCAGCAATCGATGCGCCTCATCGGTCTGCCCCAGACCCGGGCCGACAGCCATTACCGTTAGCGGCGTGGTTAGCAGTTGCGCCGGAGTCACCAGCATGATTTCCGGCTGTCCGAAATCCAGCGCGATGCGATGGTCCAGGCTTGCCGCGTAGACCTTACCGGCCCCCAGGTGCAGGGCTGCACGCGCAGCCAGCAACACCGCCCCCACCATGCCGGGAGCGCCTCCCAGCAGGCCGGCCGTGCCAAAATTGCCCTTATTGCTGTCCGTCGCCCGGCAAGGCAAGGTTTGCAGAATGGTCGAGTCTATCAATTGCCCGTCGTACATTCCTGTCACTCCCGAAAAAAAGCCGCTCGCGCAGCGCGCATGAGCCAAACGATACTCCCGCGACACCGTAACATGCAAATCATACGCTGCGCTCCGGATAAGCTGTGGACGCTCAAAGCGCGCGCGACAAACCGGCCGTTCCACTCGGCAACGCATACAATTAGTTCCCGTAATCTTGACAAATTTCCTTCTGGACGGAAAAACGCCACTGCTCTAAACTGACCCGCAGCGGGCGTAAGCGGTAATGTCTGTTTCGCATCACGCCCCGCCCGACCACAGCCCGTCCGCAAAAGCTCGCCGGACTGGTATTGCCCGATCCGGCGAGCAAACTGTCGCCGTGGTTTTATCGGTTTTTCCGGTAGCAAAAACACCACTTTTTATCCTGAGACCTTTTCACAAAGAGAGTTCGCTATGAATGAACAGCAACGTTTCATATCCCTATTCGATCAGGAAATCATCCATACTTTCGACTACCTGGAGATGCTGACCGCCGCACACTGGAACGCGATCCCATGCGACGCCGAAGCGCTCTTCCTCGGCGCTCGCGTAAACAAAATCACGATTGCGGCATTGACAAGACATCTGATCCACGCCGAGAGCCACTGGTTTGAACAGATCGCATCCCTGCCCGCCGCGGGCACCATGCCGGTGCCCGGAAAAGCCGTGCTGGAAGAAAACATTCCGGACGGTGTGGGATTAATCGGCGCTTATCGCGCCGCGCACGCCAAAAACATGCAGAAATTAAATGCCCTGACAGCAGAGACGCTGGAAAAGGAAATCATTTTTACTGGCAGACGCTATACCGGTATCGGTTTTTTATGGTCGACATTGGGCCATCACGCTTACCATCTGGGACAGATCGATCTGCTAATGCGACAGCAAGAGACCATCGCGCCCGAATATATGGAGTGGCGGGAGACGGGGCGGGTCATAGGATGAACGAGACCGAAATCGAAAACCGCTATCGCGAGCTGTTGGGCTTCGTCCCCGACAATGTCAGGAAACGCAGCGCGCTGGCTCGACTTTCGGGGCATGAGGCATCCATCGAGGCTGTCGAGTCGCTGCGCCAATCGCTGTTACACGACAATCCGCTCGATCGCAAGACTCAGCAACTCGTGCATTTCGCCATGTTGCTGGCGCTGGGCCACACGCAAGCCGCGCAGCTGCACGCGCGCGGCGCTTTAAAGGCGGGCGCGCTGGCGCAAGAGCTGTACGGCGTCTGCGAAACTGCGGCCATAGTCGGCGGCATGCCGATTTTCAGCAGTGCGGTCGATATCGTCTATGACGCCCTGGAAGAAGCGGGATTAATCCCGACCTGAGCAGGGCGCGGCGCATTGGCCCCGCTTTCGTCCAACGCGAGAACCGGTCTGGCAGGCAATCCGAAGCAGGCGTAAAATGGGTTCGATGATACATATTACCCGCACCCTGTCCATCGCTGAGAACGAACTCCAGGAACAGTTTATCCGTGCCTCCGGGCCCGGCGGGCAGAATGTCAATAAGGTATCCACAGCCGTGCAGTTGCGCTTTGACGTTGCCCGCTCGCCTTCACTGCCTGAGGAAGTGCGTAACCGTCTGATCGTGCTGGCCGGGCGCCGTGTCAGCCAGGACGGCATACTCACCATCGAGGCGCAGCGCTTTCGCAGCCAGGGTCGCAATCGCGACGACGCGCGCGTGCGTCTGGTGGAATTGATCCGCCAGGCGGCCCGGACGCCTGTGCAGCGGCGCGCGACAAAACCTACCAAGGCGTCGCAACAGCGTCGACTGGAACGCAAACAACAGCGCGGCGATACGAAAAAACAGCGCAAGGCAGTCACTGGCGAATAACAAACCGGCTCACTCGTAACCGGCGTGACTGCGCTTCTGACCAGCGTTGCCGAAAACAACTACGCTGGCGCGGGTCGAACGCAAAACCCGGCGCGCAGCCTGGCGAATAAAATCAGGTATAGTAGTCGCCTTTCCTTTTCTATTTTTACCATGCCTACTGCCTTATCGCTGCTCAACAGCGTTTTCGGTTACCCCGCTTTTCGCGGCCGTCAGGCCGAGGTGGTCGACCATGTCGTCGACGGCGGCGACGCACTGGTGCTGATGCCGACTGGGGGCGGAAAATCCCTGTGCTACCAGATCCCAGCCCTGTTGCGACCCGGCACCGGCGTCGTCGTGTCGCCGCTGATCGCGCTCATGCATGATCAGGTCATGGCGCTGCGCCAGGTCGGAGTCCGCGCGGCGTATCTCAATTCTGCGCTCTCGGCCAGCGCCGCGAGCGAGGTTGAGCAGGCGTTTGTGCGCGGCGAATGGGATTTGCTCTATGTCGCGCCGGAGCGTTTGGTCACGGCGCGGTTCATGGCTTTGCTCGAACGCGCCGAGCTGGCTTTATTTGCCATTGACGAAGCGCATTGCGTGTCGCAATGGGGGCATGACTTCCGCCCCGAATATATTGCGCTGTCGGTATTGCATCAGCGCTTCCCCCAGGTTCCGCGTATCGCGCTGACAGCTACAGCGGACGCGCAGACGCGCGCCGAAATCATCGCACGCCTGCAACTGGAGGATGCGCAACAGTTTGTCTCCAGCTTCGATCGCCCGAATATTCGTTACCAGATCGTGGAAAAAAACGACCCGCGCCAACAATTGCTGGCTTTTATTCAAGAGGAGCACCCCCAGGATGCCGGGATCGTTTATTGCCTGTCGCGGCGCAAAGTGGAAGAAACCGCAGCCTGGTTGCAAAAACAGGGCATAACCGCCATCGCTTATCATGCCGGCATGGATGTCGCAGTACGGCAACAACACCAAGACCGGTTTTTGCGCGACGAAGGCATCGTGATGGTCGCGACCATCGCTTTCGGCATGGGCATAGACAAGCCGGATGTGCGCTTCGTCGCGCATCTGGACATGCCAAAGAGCATCGAGGGTTATTATCAGGAAACCGGGCGGGCCGGACGCGACGGCGCGCCCGCCGATGCGTGGATGGCCTACGGCCTGAACGATGTCGTGCAGCAACGGCGCATGATAGAGAGCGGTGAGGCCGACCCTCAATTCAAGCGCGTGGCGCAAACCAAACTGGAAGCCTTGCTGGCGTTGTGTGAAGCCACTCGCTGCCGGCGCGTGCGGCTGCTCGATTACTTTGGCGAAGCCGCCGAATCGTGCGGCAATTGCGATGTCTGCCAGACGCCGCCCGCCACCTGGGATGGCACGCAAGCCGCGCAAAAAGCCCTGTCGACGATTTACCGTACCGGCGGCCGATTCGGTGCCGGCCACCTGATCGACGTACTGCGCGGCCAGCCCACCGAAAAAGTCCGCCAGTGGGGCCACCATCAGCTCAGCGTGTTCGGGGTCGGCAACGACATGGACGACAAAGCCTGGCGCGCTGTATTGCGGCAACTGATGGCGCACGGCTACGTGAGCGTGAACCACGACGCGTTCGGCGCACTGGTGCTTACGGCAACCAGCCGCGCGGTGCTCAAGGGCGAAACCCAGGTATGGATGCGCAAGGAGTTGGGCACAAAACCGCCCAAACGACTATCCAGTCGTCCGCTGGCTGCGCCGCAAAACGCCGAAGATGACCGTCTGTTCGAAAAATTGCGCGCCTGGCGCCAGACCGCCGCGCGCGAACTCAACGTTCCGGCCTATGTGATTTTCCATGACGCCACGCTCGCCCTGATCGCGCAACGGCGTCCGGCGACACTGGCAGAACTGGGCGAAATATCCGGTATCGGCGCGCGCAAACTGGAATCTTACGGCGCAGGATTACTGGCGGTAATCCATGCAACGGTTTAAGATGCGCAATTCGTAAATTTGACAGGAAACTACCGTGGCGAATAACAACGACGTATTACGCAGCCTGCGCTACGCCCTCGACCTGCCCGACGCGGCCATCGGCCAGATGATTGTGCTCGCCGGACGTGAAGCCGACCCAGACGCGCTGGCGCGGATGGTGCTCAACGAAGACGAGGCTGGTTATCTGGATTGCGACGATGCAACGCTGGCTGCCTTTCTGGACGGCCTGATCATTCATCGCCGTGGCGCGCGCGAGGAACCGCCTGCGCCCGTGAAACGCCTGAGCAACAATATTATTTTCAAAAAAATTCGCATCGCCTTCGACCTTAAGGAAGATGATGTGCTTGAAATCATCAGACAGGCTGAATTTGAAATTTCCAGGCCGGAATTGAGCGCGATTTTCCGTAGCCCAGACAACAAAAACTACCGCCAGTGCGGCGATCAGCTGCTCAGATATTTCCTCAAGGGTTTGAATATCCGGTTGCGGGGCTGATACAGCGCCACGCCTTTGATGCATAAAATACTCGTCTCCCTGCAAGGCAAAACGTTGATCCTGACCTTTACGGTTAAATCCGGTCTGGTTCGTAACGGGGTCGGCTGGGAACCTTACATTCAGGTCCTCCCATCGCGGGAACTGTCGCGCTTCGATTTGCGCGGACTCACTCCGGACATGTTCTGCACCAACATCGCCGACATGGTCAATGTACGCAACTGCCTCTCCGGCGTGGTGGAAAACGAGCAGCAATTGCCGGTCGCGAAGTGGATCATCAATGAGGACGATTACCGCCGCGCGTTGGCCGTCTGCACCTTGAACCATGCGCAGATGGTAGATCTGCTCAAATCGCTGCCCGGTTATGCGGGTGAATTCGATGGCGAATTCATTGAATTCGAAGCTACGCTCGTAGCGCCAGACGGTAGCAGCGCGGCCTACGGCTATCGCCTGACCGTCGCCACCCAGAATATCGGCTCCAGAATAGCGCCCCACGCTAGTTACAGCCTCGACACCTTGGTCGACGGCGTCTGGCAGGGCTACCCGCCGCCGCAGGACGATCATGAAGCGCTGCGTGCAACCCTGACAGCTTGCCTGCAGGCGATAGCCGATGCAGGCGTAGCGGTGACGCAGGCATACGACGCAACCGACTACTCCTACCGCTGACCTCGCGATACTACAACAGCGCCCGCCAGCATTAAGTTTCCCCAAATCATGTCGTTATAGTAAAAGTAGTTTTGACTCTTTTGCAAACCGAAAATTGACTTGTGATTTGTACCGCCGAGGGAAACATCATGTCAGTAATTAATTCTGCGAACCTGGCTCCAGTGACTTACCTGAACATGACCAACACCCATGCCGATTTCGACTCCTGTTCTCTGGATCGAATAGAAGCCGCAACGCAAGTCGTCGACTCCGGCGTCATAGCGCATTTCAAAGGCCTGACGCTGACCAGTCATTTCCAGCCTATCTTCAGCCTCGCCCACAAAAGACCGGTTGGATACGAGGCGCTGCTGCGCGCGACGAACCGGGAAGGCAACGCGGTCTCGCCACTGGCTGTATTCAATCTTCTGCTCGCCGAACAAGAGACGGTCTATCTGGACCGCCTGTGCAGAAACCTGCATTTGCGCAATTTTTTATCCTTGTCCGACGATACTTGCTGGCTTTTTCTCAATGTCAATCCCATGGTGACATTCAAGGGCAAGCGCTATGGTGCGTATTTTGCCGAGTTGCTAAGCCGCTACCAGATGCCGGCACACCGCGTGGTGATAGAGATACTGGAAGAATCGATACAGGATGAAGCCTTGCTCGGCAATGCCGTAAGTTATTACAAGGAACTGGGCTGCCTGATTGCGATCGACGATTTCGGCGCCGGACACTCGAACTTCGACCGTATCTGGAGCCTGTCGCCCCAAATCGTCAAGCTGGATCGCTCGATCATCGTGCAGGCAGCTAACAATCATCATGTCCGGCGCGTCCTGCCCAACCTGATCAATCTGATTCACGAATCGGGCAGCCTGTCTCTGATGGAAGGCGTAGAAACCGAGCAAGAAGCCCTGATTGCGATGGATTCCGGCATCGATTTCATCCAGGGTTATTATTTCAGCAAACCCGTTCATCCCGCATTGAGACGCTCGCAGAACCTGACGCACATTCCGGCTCTGTACGAAAAATTTCGCCAGTTCACCGCCGATGAAACCAAAAGATATCACGCTAAGCTACAAGATTATGTCGCCGCATTCAAGAACTCGGTGCGGCTCATCGAGCGCGGCCTCGATATCAGGGATGCCTGCGCCGATTTCATAAACCAGCCCTGCGCCAGGCGCTGCTATCTTCTGAATCATACGGGCTCGCAGCTGGGAGGCAACATTACCGCAACCGGGCACAATCCGGCGGACAACGATCCACGGTTCCTGCCGACGGCGGATACCCGGGACGCCAACTGGTCGCGCCGCCATTATTTCCGCAGGGCGATGAGCAACCAGGGCGAAGTGCAAATCAGTCGCCCGTATCTGTCGATCACGGGTGCGAACATGTGCGTCACCCTCTCGGTACAAATTGTCGTTGATCATGAGATTCAGGTATTTTGCAGCGATATTGACTGGAATGACGAATTTAGTTTCTGATAGAGTTTGACAAAAATTCCGCACCGCTTTGAATCCGCGCATCATGCTAATATACCGGCTATCCATTTACTGTCAGGAATAGACACGCCATGGAAAATCCAACAAGCGACGCATCTGAATCGGGCCCAAATCTCACTCGCAGCACATTTATTGTCACAAAACTGTCCACGGGGTTGCCCCCGGCCGCCGACCCCATTTACGCCCAGGCTATTTCAACCGATACGGTTGGACTCCGGGCCGGAGAGGTGAGCATCCCGGTGCCTGACGGCGAGATGGTCGCCTATCAGGCCCGCCCGGATACCGATGCTCCCTGTCCGGTAATCCTGGTCGTGCAGGATATTTTCGGCGTCAACGAACACTACCAGGATGTTTGCCGCCGCCTGGCCAAGCTGGGTTATTGGGCCATCGCCCCCGAGCTGTTCGCGCGCCAGGGCGATGTATCGACAATGGCAAACGCCGGCGAAATCATGAGCCAGATAGTCCGCCGGGTCGCAGACAGTCAGATCATGTCCGACCTCGACGCAACGCTGGCATGGACCGGGCAAAGCGGACTCGCCCGCAAATCGGAACAAGCTGTCACGGGATTTTGCTGGGGCGGTCGCATCGCATGGCTATACTGCGGCCACAATCCCGCGCTCAAGGCGGGAATTGCCTGGTACGGCAGGCTGGAGGGCAATACGACCGATTTGCAGCCCAGGCATCCATTGGATGCCGCAGCGCAGCTTCGGGTACCGGTGCTTGGT